>CALDSY010000064.1 GCA_937924355.1 uncultured Caulobacterales bacterium | reverse complement strand
GATGGCTGGCACGCGTTTTCAGAGGCCAGTTTCATGTCCTATGCGGACCGGGACAAATATGTGGCGGATGATGATTTCGTGACGGTCCCCATCAAGGAAATGCTTGATCCGAATTATCTCCAATCCCGGGCCGGGCGGATTTCTATGGAGGCCGCTCAAAAGGACGTCAAAGCCGGCGACCCGGTGGACTTTGTTCGAGGTAAAGACGCCACACCGGATAATCCGGGGACGTCGCACTTTACGATTGTCGACAAAGACGGCCTGACACTATCCATGACCACGACTGTCGAAGGCCCGTTTGGTAGCGGACGTATGGTCAACGGATTTATGCTAAATAATCAGCTGACGGATTTCTCGCACAAACCCGTGGATGCCGACGGTCATCCGATCGCAAATGCCATTGAACCCGGTAAACGACCGCGCTCCTCTATGGCCCCCATGATTGCTTTTGGGCCGGACGGACAATTGGCGTTCACAACCGGATCACCGGGCGGCAACTCCATTATCGCCTATACGGCTAAGACCATTGTCGGCATGGTAGATTGGGGGCTCTCCCCGCAGAAAGCCATAGAGCTGCCAAATGTGATCGCCCGGAACGGGTCTATAAAACTCGAAGAAAACAAATTGGACGAAGACATCATTCTGGGTCTGGAGGCAAGAGGGCATAAAGTCGTGCGCAGTCGTGGCGAGATTTCAGGACTTCATATCATTCTGCGCAATGCCGATGGGAGCTATACCGGGGGTGCCGATCCGCGCCGTGAAGGCACCGCGAAATCCGAGTGACAACAAAACGAAACATGAGTTGACCGGCTTGATGGCGCGCTTCAGAAACCGTTCATGAACTCACGCATAGCGCGAGGTTATGATACGAACAGCCTTAATATTGGCCGGCGGTGAAGCCCGCCGGATGGACGGAAAAGACAAAGCGCAGATCATGCTGAGTGAACAGCGCTTGATTGATCTCGTGCTGGATCGGTTGCGCCCGCAAGTCGATCAAATTTTTATTTCGGGTCGACAGGATTACGGAACCGGATTGGGGGTTATTTCAGATCTGGATACAGGGCCCAAAGGTCCAGCTGCCGCCCTTTTTGCTATGATCAATGCCTATCCTGGCATTGAAGGATTTCTCACCGTGCCCGTTGACGGACCCTTTTTTCCAAAGAGCCTTTATGATGATCTGGCAGGAGAGGCATGTTCCATCGCCTGCGGGCCGCAAAGAAAACATCCAACTTTCGCCTTTTGGACAGCCAATGACCTTGTGTCGGTCTTTGCCGCAAATAGAGGTGATAATCTAGCCCTTCACAAAATCGCCGAGCTCATCAAAGCCCGCGAGGTTCAATATCGCGCCGAAAGCTATTTCCGTAATTTCAATACGCCAGAAGATCTGGACTTCGCGATTTAAGACCTAAACTATTTTATCAGCGCCTGCAGGGCTTCTTCATTCTCCCGCTCTGACTAGAAAGTGCTTTAAGCCGCATCAAATCCCCATAGACAAAAAACCTTAAACCCATTAGAGCCGAAATCGAATTAAAGAGGCTCTTTATGTCCAAAGGTTTGGTTACTGTTTTTGGCGGCGCAGGCTTTGTCGGCAAACATGTTGTGCGCGCTCTGGTCAAGGATGGCTGGCGCGTTCGGGTGCCCTGCCGCCGGCCTCATACAGCGCAAGATTTGCGCGTGATCGGCAATGTGGGTCAAATCCAGCTGATGCAGGCCAATATTCGGGACGAAGCCTCGGTCATGCGCGCAGTACATGGGTCCGACGCCGTCATCAATCTGGTGTCGATCCTGTTTCAGCAAGGTAAACAAAAATTTGAGAGCGTACATCTTGGCGGGGCTGAGAACCTGGCGCAAGCCTGTGTGGCCGCGGGCGTAACTAATCTGGTTCAAGTGTCAGCCATTGGCGCCGACGAAAATGCCGACAGTGTTTACGCGCAAACAAAAGCAAAAGCCGAATCCATCATCACTGACGCCGTCCCCTCGGCGGATATCGTTCGGCCTTCTATTATCTTTGGTCCAGAAGATCAGTTCTTCAACCGCTTTGCAGGCATGGCCGCCATGGCGCCGGCGCTGCCATTGATTGGCGGCGATACGAAATTCCAGCCTGTCTATGCGGGCGATGTTGCGCAAGCGATTGCCAAACTGGTTGGGCGCGGCACGAGCGGTGAAACCTTTGAGCTGGGCGGGCCCCGGGCTTATTCCTTCAAAGAGCTTATGCAATTCATCAACGAGACCACTGACAGAAAACGCTTCTTAATCCCTGTGCCTTGGATCGGAGCCTCCATTTTGGGTATGGTCGGCGAAATCGCCGGGTACCTGCCATTTGTAAAACCGTTCCTGACGCGGGATCAGGTCGCCAATCTAAAAGTCGATAATGTGGTCGGCGATGACGCCAAAGGGTTCAAGGAACTGGGCATCGAGCTGGAAACCATTGAGTCCATCGTCCCGGCCTATCTGGAGCGCTTCCGCAAACATGGACAGTTCCACGAGAAGACCTCTTAATTGAGCCGATCCAATCACAGCTCGGCTTCGATTAACGGGCCGGATTTTCACAAACCCCTCCTCACACTTATCCTCGCAATTCTAGCTCTGCGGGTCGCAGTTCTTTTTATCTCACCTTATAATCTGCATGGGGACGAGGCGCAGTATTGGGCGTGGTCCAAATCTCTCGATTGGGGATTTTTCACCAAGCCGCCCGGCATTGCCGCCGTCATCGCCTTTTTTACCAGTATTTTTGGAGATACGGAATGGGCCGTCCGGATCGGTTCTCCTATTTTGCATTCCGTAACAGCCTATGTGATCTATAGAACTGGCCGGCATGTGTACTCCGGGGCGACGGGTTTTTGGGCCGCCGCGTTTTACTTGCTTATGCCCGGCGTCTGGTTTTCGTCCAATTTGATCAGTACGGACGTTCCTCTCTTATTGTGTTGGGCGCTGGCATTAAATGGCTGGACCCATTTACGGGAACGCCCCAGCTGGCCAAGAGCGGTCCAACTTGGAATGGCTTTGGGCCTCGGGTTTTTGTCAAAATATGCCATGCTGTTTTTCTTCCCGGCGCTCTTATTGGCCATAATCTTTGATAAGCCCACGCGGCGGGCGCTTGTCTCAATGAAAGGTCTGCTAGTTTTGGCCCTGTTCGTGGCCTGGGTGATCCCGAACATGATCTGGAACATGAACCATGACTTCGCCACTTTGACTCACACGGCCGCTAACGCAGATTATGAAATGGGTAGCGCGCTATTCAAACCGCTTCAGTTCCTAGAGTTTTGGGGTGGTCAGTTTGCACTCTTTGGACCTGTCAGTCTTTTTCTTTTGGGAATGGCAATCATGAGCGCATTCAAGAACCGTTTGAACGGCCCGGCCAAATTTCTGGCGTTGTTTGTTTTGTCGCCTCTTATCATCATTTCTTTTCAGGCTTTGTTATCGCGGGCTGATTTAAACTGGGCCGTGACCGGATATGTGGCGGGAGCCATTTTAACGGCGCATTTTTGTGTAAAATATTGGGCGCGTATGAAAAACTGGACCGGATATAACTTGGCCGTCCAAAGCTGCGTCTGTTTAATCGCTCTGGGCATTTATATGATCCCGTCTCTCGTTGATAGCCTAGGCCGGGCCAATGATGTGAAACGTTTGCGCGGATGGCCCGCCACTGTCGAAACTTTATCAGACATTTATCAGCAGGGGCATGACGGGAATGCTTACCGGGCCATCGCAATGGATAAGCGCATTCATTTTTATGCCCTAAATTATAATGGTATCCGAGAAACGGCCCCGCTCTATATGTGGCTGTACCGGTCCCATGCTGACAATAATCATGCAGAGATTTCTCACCCATTGCCCGCAGGTGAGGCGCCTGTCCTTCTCGTCAATTATCATCAAAAACCCGAATATCTGGAGGCCTTTTCCGAAGACTTTTCCCGGATCGAAGCGCTCCCCCCGCTGGATGTTGATTTAGGCGGCGGAAAACGCCGTCAGCTCAGATTGTGGGCCGGGTATGGCTATACACCCACGACCACGCGGTAGCGTTCTCTAGCCAAGCTCTGAAGACGGCAACGGGCCCGTGCCAGGCTGGATCGTTTGAACCTCGGGCTGCGCATAAGGATTACTATAAGGATCAACATAAGGTGCCTGCTGAGTCGCTGGATAAGCCGGTGGCGACTGATAGGGCTGTGCCTGATAAGGTTGTGCCTGATAGGGCTGAGGCTGGTAATGCGGCTGGGCATAGGGATCTTGGTAATGGGCCGCTGCAGGCTGGACCGGTTCAGGCACATAGGGCTGAGCCGGGTTTCTGGTCGGCACATCAACGCCCCAATCATCCGACGCATAGCCAGCGACCTCTGGCCGGGTCCGCATACGCCGGGTCGGATCTGTGTAAAGACGCGGATCCAGGAAGACGCGGAGCAAGGCCACCATAAAGAGTGTAAAGGCCCAACCAATCGTAATAAGCGCCCACATGATTTTTGCCATGTTACGACCCTTTCGCGGGAGCGTGGCATAAGCGATGACTTTAACGTTTTCGACATTGGCGGCTTCCGCCTGTTCCTGATTGACCTGAGCTTCCTGAAGCTTGCTGTTCACACCTTTGAGGCGCAAATCCAGTGTCTCGCGCAGGCGAAGCAGGTTGTTATATTCTGGCGACAGGGTTTGCAGTTTCTTTACTTTGGAATCATTATCCCCAAGGAGACGGGTGATGCTAAATTCGCGCTCGCGCAGCGAGTCAGCACTAGCTCTAAGCTCGTTTAACCGCGTGACCAAAGCCTGGTGAACCGGGTTGGGTCCAGTTTCTTCGCCGCCGATATGTTCCGTCGATGACGACTGCAGCGCCCTCAGCTCTCCAATTTCGGCCCGTTTGGCGCGCACCGGATCACTATTGGGCAGATATTTTGCCAGCAATTGTTGCAGCTCAAGTTCCGCCTGCGAAATACGTTGTTTATCAAGATGAGTCCGTCGTGTGACGACCGATGCATTTGTACCGCGCAGCTGTCCTTCGACGGTTGCCATGGCGGCCTCAGTTTCAGCTGTCTGCGCTTTTATGGAATTCAGCTCCGCTCTAAGAGCTTCTGTCCGTTCAGATGCGCCGGCGCGCTCTGAGTCAAAACTGGAGATGCCGTTACGGCGCAAGAATGATTGAATATCTTTTTCGACCTGGTTGAGCTGCTCCTCGACCGCTGTGGCTTGTTTCTGAAACACATCCGCAGAGCCGTCGACAAAGATGTTACGACGATAGGCTAAATACTCATCAATAAATGTGTTAAGCGTATCAACGGCGATTTCCCCGTCTTCATGCTTATACCCCAGATCGATAATACCTGTTTTTGGACGCGGCGATACCCAAAAAGCATTGTCCACTGCCTGATGGAGCTTTACCCGCGCATCCGCCAGACTCGGCGCATCGCCGGACCGGGTTGCACTATTGATCCTTTCAAAGGCATTCTTGTCAAAACGGCTTTCGCCGTATTTGGCAACCATCTGACCTATGACCCGCTCGATCACTTCATTGTTTTTCATGATCGCGACTTCTGCGTGGGTAATGGCCTCGGGGCCCTGAAGGATAGAGGAACCGGCGCCGCCGCCAATGGGCGTAAAGGTGTGCTCTTCGCCTTGTTGCACGTAAATGCTGCCAGCGCCTTCAAAGGTGCGTTTAATATCCTTGGTCAAATACCAAGCCAGCCCGGAGCCTATAACAAGTAGGAAGATCAGCCAGGGCAATTGCCGGCCAAATGAGCGGAACATCTCTCCAAGACGGATATTCGGCATGGCATTGGCATAGTCGCCAACGGTCATATCTCCTATGGAAGGTCCGTAATTATTGCCACCGTATCGGGCCATGCAAAATCCTTAACAAAAATGGTTAATGGGAGTTGGAAGGCCTAAAATTTAATTTTTCGTTATCCATTTTTGTTAACACTTCAAAAAACGACGATTTATCGGTTCCGAAGGCTGAATTTATGCAAAATACGCGAAAAACACGGCAAATTATAGGTTTAATAGCCGTCTCAGCCCTCGTTTTGGGGGGGTGTCAGGCCCAAAACAGGGCGAATCACCCCTACAAAACGAATCACTTTCACGGGGTAAAACCGTCCCCTAAAGGTTACTACAAGCGACCGAAGTTAAGACCTCGTTCACAAATGCGACCGCCAAACGTTAATAATCGCCCCCCCCGGAAAAAAATGAAACTGCCCAGATCCGCAGAGAAAATCTCGTGGTTTGACCGCTTAAACGGCAATGTACCGCACCGGCGCGGGCACATGATGATGCCCCAATTCCAGCAATGGATAGAGTACGAACCCGTTTACACTTTATATCCCGGTGACCAGATTGATATTGTTGTTTCCAGCGCCCCCGAATTATCCCGCACTCTGACCGTGGGCCCGGACGGACGGATTCTCATGCCCATGAGTGATCCGATCATGGCCGCAGGCAAGAATATGATTCAGGTGCAGTATGAGCTTAAGGCCCAATTATCGAAACAGCTCCGCGATCCGACTGTTGCCATCACACCGCGCTCTTATGGTCCACAACAAATCTATGTGGGCGGCGAAGTGGGTCAGCCAGGTACATATACGTTACCTGGTCCAATTGGTGCCATTGAGGCCTTGTTTATGGCCGGCGGTATGCGGGATTCAGCCAAAACCAACCAAATTGCCGTGCTTAGACGCGCGCCCAATGGCGGCATGATGATGCGCTCGGTCAATATCGGTCATGGTTTGAACCGACTGCCCCATTATAATGATGTGATACAGTTGCGCCGCGGCGATGTGATCTTTGTGCCGAAAACGCGCTTGGCGGAAATCGGACTGTTTGTGCAGAGTATTCGCGGCGTTCTACCGGTAGACTTTAACTTGTCCTACCAGTTCGGAACGCAAAATGGCGGGACGACGGTCATCCAGCCATAGTCTAGCCTGGGCTCAAGACTTTGAGTTCAGGCAAAAAAAAGAGGAAGCGTGCTTAGGCAGCTTCCTTTTCCTCTTTATGGATCAGCTCGCGGTTTTTCTTGAGCCAGTCACGGGCAGCGCGTTGCGCCGCTGTGACATCTTCGGCGCTCATCTCAAACGCAAGCTCATCCCGATAAGCCTTAGCCGGCTGTGAGCCCAGCATGGCCGCTAAATTGAACCATTTGTGAGCTTCGATGTAATCTGGACCGCGGTCCTCGACATCTGTTGAAAACATCAGACCGAGTTTAAACAAGTCCGCACTATTTGCCCCAGTTTCAATCGCTTCGTGCGCTTCGCGCACTTCAACTTCGGTAAAGGCCATAGCCCCCTCCATTTTGTTTCACCACACCCCCGGGACATCCCTGGGAGGATAAACGTCAACTCAATTAGCCCTGAGCCGTATCGCTTATATTGAATTTGGCGGGCGCGGCTAAATATAAAGTTAATTTAGACTATGGTTAATCAACCTTTATACTTGTTAATCCAAGTTATTATTGATTACGATTTGATTTTACTTAAGTTAAATTGTCATTAAAACAAGTATTTATGAGGTATAAAAACGTCTCTATACTTGCAAATATAGTGAAGATTGATCCGGAAATCAGGGCAAAAAAAAGTTATATTTCCCGCATTTTTCTCGAAAAAAGCCGATTTTTCTCAAAATGGGACAAGCTGAACGCTAGATAAATTTACACTTGGTTAGGGTTATTAAGGGGTTAGCAGTGGATCATCTGCAATCGCTTCTAGCTACTGCGCCGTAATATAGTCCATGAACCGTCTATGTACCGGATTGAAGCCCATATTCTCAGCCCACACTGCATAGATCCCAAGTTTCTGGCCTTCCCAGTCCGGCAACAAACGCAAGAGAGAGCCATCTGCCAGTTCATTTTTAACCGTACAAGCCGGGACACCGACAATACCCATTCCGCTGATCGCCATTTGTTTTGCAACCTGCATGCTGTCTGTAGTTATAATTTGGGTGCCTGTTACATTGACCGGCTTACCGCCAGTTTTTCGATAGTTAAAACCAATTGCTACCGGTGAGAACCTTATAAAAAAGTGATTGAAAAAGTCTTGCGGCGCATTTGGTTGTCCAAACTTCTTTACATATTTAGGAGAGACCACGGCGAGGCGTTCGTCCTCCCCAATTTTTCTAGATTTAAGTTCAGAGTCTTTCAGAATTCCCATGCGAATTGCGATATCAAACCGGTCTTTAATAAGATCTGCTGTGCGTTCTGACGTAACGATATTAAGGTGGGTGCCTGGCTGTTCTCTGGAAAAACGCAATATCTTTTCAAATACGGGATGAACGCTGATAGGGTTAGGCATAGCGATACGGAAACTAATAATAGCGTCCTCGGCCCTATCCACAAATGCACCAACACCTTTCTTCGCCTGTCGCATCATGGCCGACGCCGATGCATAGAGCTCTTTTCCTTCAGCTGTAAGTGCCAGACTTCGAGTAGAGCGCAACAGAAGCCCTGCTCCGAGTTCTTTTTCAAGTTTTGAAATATGGTGACTGATTACAGACGGGGACAAACCGAGTTTCTCACCTGCGCGCCGAAAGGAATGTTCCTCAACCACTGTTGCAAAGACACCAAGGGATTTAAGTTGATCCAACATAATTCTATAATATCGAATTATTTGTTCGGTTCAATGATATTATAATTTTGTATCGTTCCTCCTAAGTTGAAATCGAACCCGAGGAGGAAACAATGAAACTTTTGAAAACACTTTTAGTAACAGCCGCCATTATCCCGGCGATGGCAGCCTGTTCGTCAGGCAAACATAACACAACTCAACAATCTAACATCTCAGCACAGGAGACAAAATCCATGAGCAATCAGGACAAAGCCTTAGCTCTTTTAGACAGCTTTAACACCGGGGATAAGACCGCTATTGGTTACGTAAATCCCAAAAATTACATTCAGCACAATTTGGCAGTTGGCGACGGTCTTGAGGGCTTTGGCGCAGTAATGGCTAACGCGCCCGCGGGCGGTTTTAAGGCCAATGTTGTCAGAGCTTTTTCTGACGGTGACTATGTCGTCACCCATACGGAATACGATTTCTTCGGCCCCAAAGCCGGGTTTGATATTTTTCGTTTTGAAAATGGCCAAATCGTCGAACATTGGGACAATCTCACGGCAATCACGCCTCCAAATCCGAGTGGAAGAACTCAATTTGACGGCGAAACCGAAGTCAGAGATCTGGATAAGACCGAAGTCAACAAAGCGATTGTTCGCCAGTTTGCCGAAGAGGTTTTGGTCAATGGAAACATGGATAATCTAACCTCGCTGGTGAATCCGGCCAAATATCTTCAGCACAATTCACAAGTCGCCGACGGTCTGGATGGTCTTGGAAACGCCTTGAAATATTTCGCAGAAAACGACCTCGTCATGGAATACGATAAAGTCCATAAAATTCTGGGTCAGGGAAATTTTGTGTTAACCGTATCCGAAGGAAAGTTCGGGAAAGGCGATCATGTTGCCTATTATGACCTCTTCCGTGTTGAAGACGGTCAAATTGTAGAGCACTGGGACATAATCGAAACTATTCCGCCCCGCTCTGAATGGAAAAACGATAACGGCAAGTTTTAGAAAGCCCCAAGAGATAAGTCTTCCCCAACAAAAAAGCCCGGCAACAAGGCCGGGCTCCTAATAAGGATAAAGGGTCAATTATTGTTATAATTGGTTTATTATTCTTCTTCGTTGGATTTTCCGCGGCGACGACGACGACGAGGCTTTTTAGCTTCCTCTTTCTTACCGCTGTCTTTCTTGTCACCGCCGGAAGATTCCTCCCGCGGGTATTCTTCACCAGTGTCCTGGTTGACATATTTCATGTTGAGGCGAACTTTGCCGCGGTCATCAAAGCCCATAAGTTTGACATAAACTTCCTGACCTTCTTTGAGATAGTCAGAGGGGTGATTAACGCGCTCTTTGGCAATTTGAGAGACGTGCACAAGGCCGTCCTTCTTGCCGAAGAAGTTCACGAAGGCGCCAAAGTCAACAACCTTGACGACTTTACCTTTGTAGATAACACCCACTTCCGGCTCAGCTGTGAGGCTATGAATCCAGTCCATGGCCGCCTTGATGCTGGACGCGTCATTCGACGCGATCTTGATAGAGCCGTCATCTTCGACAGAGACGCGGGCGCCTGTGGTGTCGACGATTTCGCGGATAACTTTACCGCCGGAGCCAATCACGTCACGGATCTTATCGACCGGGATTTTCATGGTTTCGATACGCGGTGCAAATTCACCCACTTCGTCTCGAGCTTCATCAAGCGCCTTATTCATTTCGTCCAGAATATGGTTCCGGCCGCCTTTAGCTTGCTCGAGGGCCTGCTTCATGATGTCTTCGGTGATACCGGCAATTTTGATATCCATCTGCAGGGACGTGATCCCTTCGGATGTACCAGCCACTTTAAAGTCCATATCGCCCAAGTGATCT
>CALDSY010000063.1 GCA_937924355.1 uncultured Caulobacterales bacterium | reverse complement strand
GTTTATTGAATGGGTCCGAACAAGAAGGTTTTGCCTGCGCGTTTAAACTATCCGATAAGCGGCCCGGGAAAGATAGCGGAAGCTGGTGGTTAGGTGGCGTTTCTGCATCAGCTGACTGGGTAAGTTTTGGCGAAAATTACCGGGCACGACTAAAGCAGAGCGATGCGCCTCTGGCCAAACAATCGTCTCAGTTTATGATAATAGACGAAAAGACATGTCATAAGGCTTCATGTCCAGAGGGCGACAGTTTAGTTCTAGGACTCGTCATACCGCGCGAAATTATCGATCTCATTCGGTCTGAAAACCCTTCCTCCGATATGGAGCTCTACAAAGTGACAGAAGGCGGAATAGTGTTGGACTTGCTTGGCAACGAAGTCGCAAAGCGTAAATCTTCCGGGATGCTGGTCGATGCGCTAGGTACGAATCTAGGTCATATTGGTGTTAATGGCGATATATTCGACCCAAACGGCGTCCTCGTTGCACGGGCGATTTCTGTGCCTGGTCGAGCAAAATAGACCTTCAAGCGAAAGTTCCCTAATATCCGAGTGAGAGTTTTTCATAACAATAAAGGCAAGTTGAAGCCGCGACGAAGAGGATAAGATATGCATTCATTTAAAGAAATACGTTTAGACGTTCTGTCTAGTTATTTTAGTCAGTATTCCCATTATTTTTCGCAGAACCGCGCAATGCCCTCGATTGGAGCAACAGATTATGTGTTCGAAGATTTCGAGGGCTCATTGGATAAAGAGATAGAAAAACTTATGCTATATTCCGCGCTGATCGTTCTGAATGGCAAAAGAAACCATACACTAGAAAATGTTGTAATAGGCGAAATCGAAAAAATTTTGATAAATTGTCAGGTCGAAAAACTACTTTCTTCAATTCCCGATCAAAGCCCTGAAAGAACTCTTTTCTTTCGTATATTTTTCAGTTTAGTCGAAAGTCCGGACTTTAGTTTGGTTAAACATATTCAAGACTGGCCAGAGCTCGTGGTAAAATTTGGATTAGCTCCTTTACATCTAATGAGAGATTTTGAGGTTCTGGTTCAGAAATCCAGCTAGTCATCGCGCTCGAGGGTCAGGAAGCTGTGGCCGTTTACGCGCGGTTCTTATCACAACATTTGTCGAAGAGTAAAAATGCAGACTTTCAACATCAAAATTTAATCATCTTGCCTTATTCTCACCCAAAATATTTGGTCGAATACGAGAATGGTGAAACGACTTTTTCAAAAAAGCCTATGGCTGTCCGGCGCGGCGGTTTTTTGTTTATGCTGGGGGTTTCTGGTCGAGCCCATGCAGTTCAAAACGCGTCAGCATACGATTAATATCGACAGCTGGCATAAGGAACCTTTAAAGGTCGTCTTTCTCGCGGATATTCATTTTGCCGGCGAGCATGTATCCGCAGAGCGCGTTACCAAAATTGTCGAAGCAATCAACGCCCAAGACCCAGACCTTGTCCTGATCGGCGGCGATTTTATTGATGGGCACAAGGCCCGAAGCAAGACCTCTAAACGGTTTGACCAGATCGTCGATGACAGTTTCAAAGCTATAGCTGGTCTGAAAGCACCTAAAGGCGTTGTCGCCGTTATTGGAAATCATGATGTCTGGTATAACGCTCACTATGTGGAACAGGAGCTGGTGAAAGCCGGAATTCAGGTTTTAAAAAATTCGCATATAGAGCTCGGTGATGACCTGTGCATTGTCGGTTATGCAGATGATATGACCCAAACCCCGCTTAAAGAAGCGGCCAAAGGCTGCGACGAGAGTCCAACCGTAATTTCACTCATGCATTCACCGGATACATTCGCTCTGATTGAGAGATCGGATTTGGCCCTGGCGGGTCACACCCATGGCGGGCAGATTAATATCCCCTTCATTGGACGCCGGGTGACCTCAACCCGATTGGGCGAACCCTTTGCGTATGGGCTAAAAGATTACGATGGTGTACCTGTCTATGTGACCTCAGGTATTGGCACATCCGTGATGCCGGCGAGGTTTCGCAGCGCGCCTGAGATTGCAGTCCTGACGCTGCAAGGCCATGAGCCAGAGCAGACACTGGCTTCGCGCTAATCAATCCGCGGTCGGTAGCGCCCGGCCTCTATCCTCTTTGGTTGTGAAGACAAAGAACATTACCAGTGCAAAAACGGACATTAAAAACGCCACAATAAACGGCGCGCCCGGTTCGTAATAAGTGGCGTCCTTCTTGGCGAAGGTCTCAAATGCAAAACCCATAATCCCCGGACCGACCATCATAGCCAAACCTTGCGCCGCGCCAATGGCACCCTGGAGTTCGCCTTGTTCGGACTCAGATATGCGGCTCGACATCATATTATTAAGCGCCGGATTATAGAAACCGGCCAGGGCAGCGAAGGGGCCCATGGCGTAGATCATCCATCCTTGGGTGGCCAGGCCCATGCCCAAATAGGCAATGATGGTGGCAACCATACCAATAAAAGCCCCCCAAAATAATCCCGTTCTGGGTAGAACGACCCGGATCAACCCGCCTTGCACCAGGAAACTGGCAACCCCAAAGGCGAGGAGTGAATAACCCACATCGCCTGATGTCCATCCCAGCTTGGTTTGGGTGGAGATAGTATAGGTGGTCGGGTAAACCGTATGGGCGGTCGCCAGCAGAAACAGAATAAAGATCAAACCCTTGGCATGTTTAATCTTGGAAAGTGAAATCAGAGCACCAATCGGATTGGCCCGCCGCCATTTAAAGGGCCGTCTCTTCTCGGGTTTAAGAGTTTCCGGCAATACGAATATACCAAAGGCGACATTCAGCATGGACAGAATACCCGCCACGATAAAGGGTAGGCGCGGATTGGCTATAGATCCGAGTATCTTGTCCGGATCGCCCAATATACCACCAATGGCCGGGCCAATCATAAACCCAACCCCAAAGGCGGCGCCCACCAAAGCAAAATTCTGTGCTCGGGTCTCAGGCGGACTAACATCAGCCATATAGGCATTGGCTGTGGAAAATGTGGCGCCAAAAGCTCCGGCGACGGCGCGGCCAATAAATACAACCGCGATCACCGGCGCAAATGCCATAATAAAATAGTCTACGCCCAATCCAAACAAGGATAAGAGCATGACCGGCCTGCGCCCGTAAGCGTCGGACAAGGCGCCGATAATCGGCATAAAGATAAACTGCATGACCGCAAAAACCAGGGTCATGCCAGCCATGTATCGACCGAGCTGATACTCCGGCAGATCCGGGATAAGCTCGCGCACAAGGTCCGGCAGGACCGGAATGATGATACCAAAACCGATGGCATTGATCATGACGGCGATCAGAACGAAACTGATAGCTTTGATATTGGTTGCCTCTTTGGCCATGAGGCGCGCCTTAAGCTAGTTTATGGGTTTTGCATAGGCTGCAAATGCGATCACCAGCTGTTCATAGACTTTGCGTTTGAACGGCACGATTAAACCGGGTGTTTCTGCCAGTTCACCCCATCGCCACTCGGAAAATTCCTGATGGGTATAGGCTTTTAAATTGACGTCGTCCGGGCCCCCATGAAAACGGGTTGCGAACCACATTTGACGCTGACCTTTCCACTTTTTGGTTCGTGGCGTCTGCCGGATATCAGCAGGATAGTCGTATAAGAGCTCGTCTGGGGCTTGTCCTAATGGCGACAAATGCTGGACGGATATTCCAGTCTCTTCTTCTGTTTCCCGAAGGGCGGCAAATTCAGCTGTTTCGCCTTTATCGACGCCGCCTTGCGGAAATTGCCATTGGTATGCGCCTTTTTGTTTAATACGCCGGCCAAGCCAGACCTGACCTTGGGCATTGAAAATGACCATGCCAACACACGGCCGGTACCTGTCAGGTTTTGCGGACACTACCGGTTAAGAACGTGAGAGGCGGGCGCGAGTTCCATGCCCTTCATATCCAATGTTCCGACCCAGTTTTTTACGGCCATAAAGGTCTCGGGCAAAGCGAAGCCAACCCCAATTTGGGCAGATCCGGATGAAGCGGCTTCGAGCGTCGACAAATTGGCCTGGATGAAACCTACATCAGATTGCGCATCAATGACGGAAAAGGCCTTGTGGTAGCTTAGGCCGACCGTGGCCGCCGTAGTCGACAGCGTTCCGTCGCTATTCGACCCGTCATAGATAAACCCGACTCCGGAATTGGTGAGATGCTGTAAAATCGGGAGCAGGGCGCTCTGATCTTCGATCAAGCGGCCGCCATTGTAATTGGTCACCGCATAATAGCCTTGAGCTTTGCTGAGCAATCTGTCGAGATTGCGAATATTCGTCGAGGCGGTTGCGTCGGTTTTCAGCGTGAGCCCAGCGCCGGGTTCAGAGGCATTAAAACTAAAGCCTTCCATCGGGATCTCGATGATGACTTCATGTCCGCGCTCGCGCGCTTGATGTATCCATGTTTGAAGCCCATTGGTGTGAGCCGCAAATGAAAGGGTCACTTCAGGGGGTAGTTCATTGATAATCCGGCGCGTTAAATTCCGGTCGATACCTAGCCCGCCAATAATCACCGCTACCTGTGACTTTCCGGCTGCAGGCGTGAAAGGTCTGGCATAGGCTTTCACGGCTTTGTTTCCAGACGGGGAAATGGTCGGCATAGACCCCCAAGGTCCGGTTCGGGTGATATCCGCCAAAGGCGCGCGCGGCAAAGCTGCGGTCGGGAAACCGCCGCCGGCAATGGGTTTGCCGTCAATCATGATCGTTTTTGGACCTGACGGTACGATCGGCTGAATACTGGCTATGGTTTCTACCGGAGCTGGTTGCGGCTGTGGGTTACTCCCTGCCAAGCCCAGGTTTTGTTGCGCCCTGATGGGGTTTCCCAGTGCGTCAGTTAATTCCGTCGGGTTGGTGCCTTCTGGCACTTCACCCGTTAGTAAATCAGGAAGATCGGTCCCCGTGCCGCCCAGATTATCGGAGGCCACAGGTAGGGGTGCTTTTTCGATCTCGACCGTGCCTGTCGCAATGGCGTCACCTGCGTCACCCATAAACTTATACCCGACAAACGCGGCGGCGACAGCGATCAGAGAAAAAACAAAGGCGCGCCGAGCATGGGTCTTGACTGACGGCCGACGGGCTGCGCGGCGTTTCACATAGGTCACAGAGCCTTTTTGGAATGTCTCGTCTGACATTAGATTTCCTGCAGTTCGTCTAATTCGATCATTTATGGTTTATAGCCCGTTAACCCTAAATAGGTCGTAAAGATTACCGATGCTTGATCAGTGTATTTTTAGCAGAAAGCTTAGATTTCAGCGACGGGCTTTTAACCAGCTCAATGGCCTTTGAAAGCTGAAAATCCTCATCGTCGGGCCAGCTCTCGGATGGAAAGACCATGGAGTCAAAATCTTCTTCCTCAATTTCCATTTCCTTGCCTAAGGAATTTTTCAAATCGGATTCTCTAAAGCGTTTCCGGGTTGTTTCACTTTCCGGACGCGCTGACACCAAGATATCCGGCATAATGCCTAGGCCCTGAATGGAGCGTCCAGACGGTGTGTAATACCGCTCTGTGGTCAGTCTTAGCGCGCCTTCGGATTTTACATTCATGATCGACTGCACCGACCCTTTGCCAAAAGAACGCCGCCCAACAACGAGCGCTCTGTTTCTATCCTGCAAGGCGCCAGCGATAATTTCGGCGGCCGATGCGGACTGGCTATTGACCAGCACAACAATTGGGACATCGGGCACGACTTCACCTTGGTCGGCGTGATAGCGCTTCGTGAAGGACTTGTTGCGACCACTGGACGAGAAAACCTCGCCTCCGTCTAGGAAATAACCGGTTACATTGACCACTTGATCAACCCGGCCCCCAGGATTGCTCCGCACATCGATGATCAATCCGGGCAATCGACCGCCCAATTCGGATTTCAATTCTTCGAGGGCGTTTTTGACATCTGCCGTTAGGCGAGGGTGGTTGAAAGACTCGATGTAAATATATCCGACACCTTCCTCGACACGGTGGCGGACAGCGCGGCCTAATATTTTTTCGCGGATGACCGTGACTTCACGGGTCGTATTATCGGGCGAAAGGACTGTCACGTTTATGGGGTCACCGGCCAGGCCGCGCATGCCATCAACAGCGTCATTAAGGGTTTTACCCAGCACGCGCTCACCTTCGACGGCCGTGATAAAATCGCCCCGTTTTATGCCTTGCTTTGCAGCAGGCCCGTCAGGGATCACATAATTGACCTTAACCAGTCCGCTTTCCAGTGTGACTTCTATGCCCAGTCCGCCATATTCACGGCGGGCGTTTTTCTGTCGTTCCTGATGATCTTCTGCCGGGAGATAAGACGAGTGGGGATCAAGCGAGCTCAGAGCGCCGTTGAGTGCGCCATCAATCAGGTCTTCGTCTGTGACGTCTTCCACATAATTGTCACGGACCATGGTAAAGACTTCGGCAAAAAGATCGAGCTGTTTGCGCATTTCTGCATTTTCGGCGGTCTCTTTGTCCTGAGCAAAGGCAGGGGCTGTCAATAGCGGTGAACTGCTAAGAACAGCGGCGAGCGATAATGCCAAACAAAAGCGGGTGATAGTTTTCATATGGGTTCGATATACGATTTACTGGAGTTCGGCCAGTTTGGTTTTATAGCTTCCGTCTTTGAGAATCTGGATCGCCCGGTCCAGTTGATAGTCGTCATCTTCGTTAAAGCCTTCTGGCGGATACTCAATATTGATTTCCGCTTCACCCTCTTCGGTGGCCAGTTCGTTTTGGATTGAATTTGGTAAATCCGACTCTGAAAGCCGGCGATCCGCCTTTCCATCATCGGGCGCGGCGGCAATTGAAATGTCCGGCGTAATGCCTGTCCCCTGAATAGACCGGCCCGAAGGCGTATAGTAACGTTGTGTCGTCAGACGCAGGGCACCATCTCGGCCCCCGCGTAGAGGGACAACGGCCTGAACCGACCCTTTTCCGAAAGATGTCATACCCAGAACCAGACCACGATTGCGGTCCTGCACGGCGCCTGCGACAATCTCCGAGGCCGAAGCCGAGGCACCATCGATAAGAACCACAAGCGGCACGCCCTTGACCAGTTCACCGCTTTTGGCGGACAAGCTTGTTATATCGTCGGCGCGGCGGCCGCGTGTTGACACGACCTCGCCGCCATCTAGAAACGCGCTGCTGACCTTAACGGATTGATCGAGTAATCCGCCTGGGTTGCCGCGAAGATCCAGAACAATACCCGGGATGTTTCCGCCGAACTCTTTCTTGAGCGATTTTACAGCCCCTTCAAGGGTTTCATAAGTCTGTTCGTTGAACTGCGGGATGCGAAGGTAACCCACACCGTCTTTGATTTCCCATTTGGTTTTACGCGACTTGATAACCGCCCGAACCAGATCGAATTCCAAGGGGTCTTCTTCGCCGCGAATGACTGTAATGGTGATGGGCTCGCCTGGCTTGCCGCGCATCCGGTCCACAGCTTCGTTTAAAGATACGCCCAGAATACTTTCGCCGTCGATTTCCGTAATATAGTCGCCGGCCTTGATCCCAGCATCTTTGGCGGGGCTATCATCAATGGGGGCCACCACTTTAACTACGCCGCTTTCGGATGTGACTTCCATGCCGAGACCGCCATATTCGCCGCTCGTAGTGGTTTGCATGCGTTTAAAGGCTTCCGGATTGATGTAGCTGGAATGCGGGTCCAGAGACTGCAACATGCCGTTCAGGGCACCTTCGATTAATTCGGCGTCATCAACATCGACCACATATTCTGTCCGAACTCTGGCCAATACATCTGCAAATAATTCCAATTGCTTGAATGTATCCGCGCGCGAGGAGGTATCTTTGGCATTGGCCGTATAAGACACCGACGAGAATGCAAAAAGACCCGTTGCGGCGATGGCGCCCAGAGTTGGCAAAATATATTTCATTTATGTTCTCCTTGCTTCGCAGCTTATCGGTCAAGCCTTAGCCATGCCAGCGAAAATGTTAGCCTGTTTCAGGTTTTGCAAACTTAGTGCCGAACCAGGGGGTTGGGTCCACTGTAGAGCCGTTTTTCCTGACTTCTATATACAATTTTTCGTCAAATGACGAATTAACAGGCATTAATCCAACCGGATCACCGGCGGAAACCTGCGAATCTGTTTGAACCAACACTTTTCCCAGACCGGTCAAAAGGACGTAATATCCGTCATCAACGTTGAGAATCACGACCTGATCATAGTTCTTAAAAGGTCCGGCGAATTCGACCCGCCCGGCTGCAGGCGCCCAGACCTGGGTCCCATTGCGGGCTTTCACAGAAATACCCGGATGACCCGTTGAATAACGTTTGGAGAGCTTTCCGACCACAGGTGTATGCAGTCGTCCTTTGGCACCTGAAAACCTCAGCGCGCCTGAAGGCAGGCTCAGCGGCTCGGAGGCCAGGCTGCCAGAACTGCTTTCAGGCTCACGATCGACGGCATCAGGATCTGGTTTGATCCGCGGGACAATTTCCCGGGACTTGCGCTCAAGGGCTGAAATCAGATCTTGCAAATCCTGCGCCTGTGCTGCCAGCGTTAGGCGGCGGGTTTTAGCGGCTTCAAAATCCGCATTCAGGGTTTTTTCCAAACTGTTCTTTGCGCTGACCTTGTTTTGGATTTGCGCCTGCCGCTTGGACATGGCGGTTCTATTCTTATCGAGGGCTGTTTTTTCAGAAGAAATTTTCTCCCGCAGTTCATTCACCGCCTGTAGCTCATGGTTCAAGACAGTGACCCGGTCCTTGAGCTGAATGGTCAAGCCGCCCATTAGAAACCCGGCCCGCGACGCATTCGCGGCATCAGTCGGGCTGGCGGCCAGGGCCGGCGGGGGGTTGCTCTCGATACGCTGCAAGGCCGACAACAGGTTTGTGACCGAGGCTTTTCGGTCAATAATTTTGGCCTCAGTTAGGGATTTTTGCGTTTCAAGCTCTGCAATATTATCGGCCAGTTTTCTGTCTTGCGCTTCCAGCTTGGCCAATCGCCCGGACATGGTTCGCACTTCTTTGGACAGGGACGAGATTTCCTGTTTAACCTTGTCCTGCTTGGCTTTGATCTCAGCTTCCCGAGCTTGCTCTGCTGCTGCCTGATTTTTTAACGTCTCAAGGCGCGACGGATCCACATCCTGGGCACTGACCCAGTTGGGAGCCGAAATTGGGATCGCTAATAGCGTAATGAAGAGAAGTCGACGCATATCCTGTTCGCGTTAGAATCAGTCGCGATGATAGGGGCTTCCGGCCAAAATGGACAGAGCCCGGTACATTTGTTCCGCAGCCATCACACGGACGAGTTTATGCGGCCATGTTTGTTGCCCAAACGACCATTTGGTTGTTCCGGGCGGCAGCTCGGACGGTTCAAATCCATCTGCGGCGCCTATGGCAAAGACAAAACTTTCCAGACCTTCGGCTTGGGTGTGTTGAATAGATGTTGCGATTTGTCTGGAGCTCACGCTCTTGCCGCGCTCATCCAGGACAATCAGTTTCGATGAGGACGTCAGGCCTGATAGTATTTTTCGCGTTTCATCAGACCGGGTTTTACACTTTTTGACGTCGATTTCTTGCTCGGACAGGGAATGGAATCCGCAACGTGCGGTCAATCCATTGGCACGTTTAATATAATCATCAACGAGTTCGCGCTCAGGGCCTGAACGCATAACCCCGCCGGCGCGGATCAGGAGCTTCATTCAGGCTGAAAAGATTCGCCGGCTTGCTGCACCGCTTCGGGCAGGGGAACAGACCAGATTTTCTCGAGATTGTAAAACGCCCGGACTT
>CALDSY010000062.1 GCA_937924355.1 uncultured Caulobacterales bacterium | reverse complement strand
CCCGGAAATCGGTCCAACTACGGTTTTACCAACTATGGCATTACCTGTGCCGCCTCCGCCCAGTGGCGGCACCTCTGTGGTAGGCGAGGCGCTGTCTTCACTACACGCGCTCAGCGCAATTGCGGCTGAAACCAGTAATACGAATTTAAAAGAATAACCTGTCATTTGGATCTCCTTGAGATAATGGAGTCCCCCGCAGGCACAGTTCAGAAAGTGTGAAATTTAACTCATTGTTTTAGGCGTTTCGGCCAAGACCTCATAATTTCGCCCCAACACACCAGTCTCCTGACGCCCGATAGAGTCCAGAAACTCAACGAGCCGATCCATGTAGTCTGTCTGAATAAATAGGGCGCCGGCATTGGCTGCATTTTCAAAATCCTCCTGCGTCTCCCCCTTTCCCATCACGTTAGAGAAGAGATGCATGCCATGGCCGCGTATGTTACCGGCGGCGATTTTGGAAAAGGCGTAGCGGCGCAGGCCCATAACTTCGATGTCATAATTCCGAACCATTTTCTTGCAATGCCGCCGCGAGAGGTAATGTGGCCGCAGGGCGAACTCGGGCGCCAGCGGCGCGAGAATTTCAAAGTGATTGACCCGCGCAAATATGGTCACCAGCGGGGCATCTTCCCGGGCAAAGCCTTCATCTCGCAGAATTTCCGCCAGCATAGGCGCGGAATGATCCGGTCCGCCTTTGAAATCAATATCCACCGCAAAGCGGCCGCGAACGTTTTGTAAAGCTTCGCGCAATGTGGGGACGGTCTCACCTTCAAATTCAGCGCTGTGAGCGCTGCCGGCGTCGAGCGCCTGGATCTCGGCTAATGTCAAATCCTCGACAAACCCCCGACCGTCAGTCGTTCGCTCGACATCTTTGTCATGAAAAACAACGAACTGGCCATCGCGGGTACACCGGACGTCAAATTCCATTCCCCGCGCGCCCATAGCGTAGGCCGTCTCATGAGCGATAATTGTATTTTCGGGCGCATAAATTTTGGTGCCTCTGTGTCCGACAGGCACGATTTTTTCCGGTAAGGGCAAGGTGGTGCCAAACCCGGTTGAGCGGGTCAGCCGTCTCAGCCAGCTCTCAAAATCCGGAAGAAACTCAACAAGATTGGCCAACCCCGGCATTAGCCTAGCCCCGGCATTAGCTATGGTTCACGATCGCTTCTTTTTCTTTCCCAGAAAGAAGCGTCAAAATCGCCGGAAGAAGGTACCAGGTCATGATCAAACAGAGGGAAAATCCAATGACCGCCAGTGTTGCCAGTGATTGCAATCCGCCGATCGAAGCCGTGATCATACCGCCAAAACCAATGAGCGTTGTTATGGTTGTCAGAAGCGCTGCTCGGCCCGTCGTCAACATGATGTAACCCAGATCGCCCTTAGGTCCGTGACCCAAAAACCGGTGAACGATATGGATGCCGTTATCCACCGATATCCCCACAAGCGATGGCAAGATCACCATATTCATGATCGAAAGTCTTGGGCCGAATAATCCCATAAAACCCAGTGTCAGCAACACGCCGCATAAGGGCGGGATCAACACAACAATACTGGCCACAGCATTTCTGAAGAACAGCCAGACGATAAAAATCGTCGTCAGCGTCACAAGCAATACAGCCTTCAACGCATCAGATTGCATGAGACCGAGCATTTCTACCAATACGAAGCTTTCCGAGGCGCTGAAAAATGTCTTGTCACCAAGGGTGACCTGACCCGCATCGGCATAAAATCGTTCGGCCTCTGTACTGTCTGACATGCGAACATTGGGGTCGATATAATAAAGATAGCCCGGGTTACGCGCAGTGCCGATATAGGTTTTTTTGAGGATAGGCGGAAGCGCCGCAATACTCATGGTCTCTATATCCAGATACTTTTTTCCGGTTTCGTACTTCTCTGGATCGATACCCCCGAGACGGTCAGCTTGCTCTTTGAGGCGGCGAATAACATCCAGTCGTTTTTGCTGTACGTCTGGCGGCGGAACAAAACTGAGGAGGCTGCGTACGCGCAGAATGGTCGATGCGTCCCCTGCGTCTTCACGTTTTTGGGTGAAATGATTATCGATAGCGATCAGGTCTTCGTAATTCTCTGTTACCATAACAGCCCAGCTGGGATTGCCTAAAACCTTGCGCGCGGCCAGTTTGGCGGTTTCAAACCGTTCCGGCAGTGTCGCTTCCAAATTTTTCGTATTGGTTTCGAACTGGATTTTTGGCGCGGCATAAACAGCTACGCCGCAAATCGCGATGGCGATCGCCACAACTATGCGCGGATGGCGAATAGCAAAAAGTGAACGGCCCTTGTTGCGGGCGCGGGGCTCACGATCCTTTTTCTCCGGTGACCAACCCATGCGCTCGGTCAGAACGACCAAAGCCGGGAAAATCGTATACATGGACAAGAACGCGAGCAGCATGCCAACGCCGGCGATAAAGCCAAATTCTGAAAAGGCCCGGAACTGTGTCAGCATGAGCGCGAAAAAACTCGCGCCCGTCGTAATGGCTGCCATAAATGAGGCTCGGCCTGTCCGTTCAATCACGATCCGAATGGTGTCGCGAAGATCGAGACCGGCCCGTCGTTCTTCGGTGTAGCGGGCAAAGTTATGGACGCCGAAATCAATCCCCAAGCCAAACAGGATCAGCGTGAGAAACGCCGTGATTAGATTGAGCTGGCCGATGACCAATGTGGTAACAGCCAAAGTGGCGATAAGACTGATAACCAGCGGAATAATGATCAATGGCACGGCCATGGGCGTACGAAATGCAAATAACAGAATAATGCCGATCAGTATAAATGCGCTACCCAAACCAACTTTTAAATCACCGATCAGGGCATCAAACTGTCCGACCTGTCCCGCAATCCGTCCGGTGACACCAATGGACACATCAGGATTATTGGCCATATAGGCCCGCGCCGCCGCTTCGCTTTCCTGGACCATAATTTTAGCATCAGATAGATCTTCGAGTCCGGGCTTGGGCGCTGCAACGAGAATGATCGTATTGCCTTCATCTGAGGTAAAAAAGCGCCGCTCTGACGGCGGGGCGGAAAACATTTCTTCAAACTGTTCGACGCGTTTGGGGTCGAGCTCTTCTGTGGATGATCCGGTCACGCCCGGATCGCCTAATGTGAAGGTCACATCGGTTTGAAAGGCGCCGGCCATTTCCTTGGCAAAGAATACAGCGAAGGACTTATAAGCGTCCTGCTCCAAATCCAAAAGTTCATTTTCCGATAGGAATAACAGCTCATGTTTCACCAAAACTTCGACGTCTTCATAATATTGTGCGGACTCGACCCAGTTCATGGTATCAAATACCGGTGACAGCTCGGCCGCGGCCTCAATGACACGTTCCGGATTGTCAGCCTCAATGACCACTTGAACCGAGGCATAATTGCCAATCATCTCTAGGGCATTTTCGAGCGTCTGAACGCTGCGGGCGCCTTCGGGCATGAGCGCGTTAATATTGGTCGAGAGCGTTAGGTTTTTGAGCGTGAATAACGACGCCAAAACGACCATCATGCCCATCAAAAAGACGAAACCGGCCCGGCGCAAGACAAAGTCCGCCCATCCATTTAGCGCCTTGGTCACCGGCGCGTCGCAACCATAGGGAAGTCCTCAGCGCTTTTCAGTGCCGATAAGACCCCAACATTTCTGTGTGACAGTTTTCGTCCAGCCATGTTGGTATCTTCATTAGCCAAATCTACCCGGGATTCAATGATTGGGTTGTGACAATGTCGTTAGAATTGACACGCTGGATTTACAAGGCTTCGGCGAACCGTTCAAACAAATAGAAACTGTCCTGCGGACCAGGGGAGGCTTCTGGGTGATGCTGAACCGAGAAGACCGGCTTGCCCTTGAGGCGAATACCACAATTGGAGCCGTCAAATAAGGACACATGGGTCTCTTCGCAGCTTGCCGGAAGCGAGTCACGATCCACAGCAAAGCCGTGGTTCATGGAGACGATTTCTACCTTGTTAGTGGTATAGTCTTTGACCGGGTGATTGGCACCGTGATGCCCCTGATCCATTTTGATCGTCTTGGCCCCCAATGCCAGTGCCAGCATTTGATGGCCCAGGCAAATCCCAAGGATCGGCATGTCCGCGTCGATCAAGGCTTGTATTACAGGAATCGCATACGTCCCGGTCGCTGCCGGATCGCCAGGACCATTGGATAAAACCACGCCATCGGGTTTGAGTGATAAAATATCAGACACAGCTGCTTTGCCGGATACCACGCGAACAGCCATGCCTTGGGCGACCAGATTGCGAAGGATGTTGCGCTTCACGCCATAATCGATGACCACGACTTTTTTCACGCCCGGCTTGTCTTCATAACCACTGGGCCAGATCCAGCTCGATTGTTCCCAGTCAAAGGCATCTTCTGTCGCCACGTCAACGGCTAGGTCGGCACCGACCAGGCCGCTCCAGTCTTTGGCCATCCGCGTGAGCGCCTCAATATCGAACTGTCCGTCCTTGGCGTGCGCGATGACACCGTTGGGCATGCCGTTTTCTCGAATATGAGATGTCAGGGCCCGCGTATCTACGCCGGAAATACCGATAATATTGCGCGCCTCCATCCAGGCCCCTAGAGGGTTTTGATTGCGCCAGCTGGACGGCGGCGTGATGGGCGCTTTGAAAACTGTCCCGACGGCAGCCTTTTGCGCCCGTTCCGTGCTGGCTTCTTCGTCTTCGGCGTTCGTGCCTGTATTGCCCACATGGGGAAAGGTGAAACAGACGATCTGCTGGGCATAAGACGGATCGGTGAGAATTTCCTGATATCCGGTCATGGCCGTATTAAAACAAACCTCACCGACAGCGGACCCCTCGGCCCCGCATCCCTGGCCGTAAAAAACCTGTCCGCTGGCCAAAACGAGGACCGCGGTTGCCGGTAAGTTTAGGTCTTGCATTTGTAAAAACTCTTAGGTAAGTGGCGCGTCTTCAAACGGCCCCGTTCTATACAGAGAGGCCAAAGACGCAAGATTTATCTTGCCAGAAAGGTTAATTTCCACAGCATTAATTCTGCGCAAACACCGTTGACGGTCCTTTTTTGCTATGGAATCCTGATAATAAGCCCCCATATAGGGCCAACAAAGAGAGACAAAGGACATTTATGCCTCTGCGTGAAGAGATCTCCAATGGCGTCAAAGACGCTATGAAAAGCAAGGATGCCGTGCGTTTATCCACACTGCGTCTTGTAAATGCCGCCATTAAGGATCGGGACATTGCCGCCCGGGCCGAAGATCGCTGTGACGGTATCAAAGACAGTGAAATCATGGCTTTATTGTCAAAAATGGTGAAACAGCGCCAAGAGAGCGCCACCACATATGAGGACAATGGCCGTCCGGAATTAGCGGAGCGGGAGCGAGATGAAATCGACGTCATCCGCGCTTTCATGCCGACACCCCTTTCCGAGGATGAACTCAACGCCGTGATTGATGACTACATCAAAGAGTCGGGTGCCACGTGCCTGAAATCCATGGGTAAAATCATGGGCCGCATCAAAACCGAATATGCTGGACGGGTCGACATGGGCAAAGCCGGCGCCATCGTCAAAGAACATCTCTGCAATTAATTAACCCCAAATTAGCCATATTTGCGCTTTAACGAGGCTTATGGCTCATGCGCTTATATTTGATTCCGGTGTCGGCGGACTGACGGTCTCGGCCGAGATCCGCAAACGCCTGCCCGACCTGCAGCAAACTTACGCCGCAGACGATGCCTTTCGGCCTTACGGCGAAAAAACCGATGCGCAGCTTAAAGCCCGCCTGCCCGGTCTTCTTTGGACATTATGCGAGACGGCACAGGTGGATTTGGCCGTCATTGCCTGTAATACAGCTTCGACGGCGGCTCTTGGTGAAATTCGCGCTGCCCTGGACATACCTGTCATCGGCGTTGTGCCAGCGGTTAAACCGGCGGCAGGTTTGACCAAAACGGGACGCTTTGCAGTTCTCGGTACGCCAGGAACAGTTCGCAGGGACTATGTCAATAATCTCATCAAGGATTTCGCCACGGATAAAGAGGTCGTGCTGCATGGCTCGACCCGGTTGGTCACGCTGGCTGAGGACAAACTCGCTGGACGCAAAGTGGATATGACCGCCCTCACCCGTGAGGTCGCGCCTTTGTTTGACAAAGCAGATGTGGACACAGTGGTCCTCGCCTGCACCCACTTCCCCCTATTAAAAGAGGAACTCGCCGCCGCCTCACCGCCCGGTATTCAATGGATCGATTCAGGCGAGGCCATTGCCCGCCGAACAGAGACTGTACTGGCTGAGATAAAAACCTTTAAA
>CALDSY010000061.1 GCA_937924355.1 uncultured Caulobacterales bacterium | reverse complement strand
GTTGTCAAAGTCGGAGCCGCTTTATCAAGGGCGACTGAATGTGTACCTGAAGGCGCTTCGTCATTATTGACAAAAGTACAGGTCACAACTTCATCTTTAGCCAATGTCAGACCGTCAGACCCGTCAGTATCCGTACCACCTGTACAAGCCAGGCTGTCCATTGTGTAACCGGCAATCGTGGATTCTGTCAGTGTATAGTCGCCGGTTGGAACGACAACGCTTGTGATTGTTCCGGCGCCTGTCGCGCCACTATCAGTCCCCGGGCCTGTAAAGGTCAGGGTCCAGTCTGTCGCGTCATTGGTTCCGGCATTATCGTTGATGACCTGTTTTTCCAATGTGAGCGTGGCCAGCGTACGTTCGTTGGTAAAGGTACAAGCAATCTCATCACCCACATTAAATGCCGAGGCAGGCAAAGTGGCCGTACCAGCCGCCAAATCTGTTGTGATAGGGGCTGCACCACCATTCACCGTACATGTCAGACCAGTAAGATCCCAGGACGGATCCAGGCCCTCTGAGATAATGAGTGGCTGTGTCATGGCGCCTGAGACGGGATCGTAATTTGATGAAACATCAACCGAAGTGGTTGGCGCCGATTGCGAAACACCATCCGTGACAGTAGTAATAGATTGCGTGCCGGCACAGCTTCCGGTCGCCCCAATATCAAAAGTGTCCGTACCGGGTGTAAACCCAGACGTGTCAGTAGAAATTTTTGCCAGATCTAAAAGCACACCTGTCGCGAGTGGAACCGGCGTACCGACGCTACATTTAGGGCCAGAGATCCAGTCGTCGCCATTGGTAAACCCTTTACCCTTGGAGGCAGCTACCCAGCCCATTATGGCTGAAAGAGATACGTCTTTGTCAACCAGGCCGTCGCCGTCGCCATCACAGGAAATCTCAGCAGTAATGCCCGTAAACAGGCCTCCGGATTTGGAGTCTTTACCCCAGCAATCACCTTCGCCGTCAAAATCCGCCATCCATGGCTGAATGCCTTCATCAGACAGGCAGGCCCCGTCTTGTACGGTGACGTAGCCGCCGGGGTCCGGAGTTACGATCCCCCATTGAATATCATACCGCTCCGGCGTGCCCTGCACGTCTAGATCAAAGGTGATTTCCATCGTATCTGTCGCGCAGCCACAGGCCCTGGTTAAACGAAGGTTTTGCAGAGACCCTGTAACGTCATTGGCCGAACAACTGGCAACATCATAAGGAAATCCGGATTGCGCGAAAGCCTGTCCGCCAACGGCAAACAGGCACGAGACCACAAGGGCCATCACTGCGGTCATAAACCGGGATATGGAGGTGGTTCGTCGCTTAACCCGACCTTTTATATTAGACAAACCGGCTGCGACCCTACCCAGAGCAGCTGCGTTAGTTTGTACTTTATATATACCAGAGGAATGCTTAGACATTTTCCCACCCAATTATTAATTATAGGATTAGGTATAGATTAAACGTATAAATACCCACTTAAAGACGAGGTAAAAATACAATTAATTCAGGTGCTTAGGTTATATTTTGATTCACACCTCTTACCCAATTTTAAGAAAAGCCGCGCAAAATTTAAGGTGATAGAAACCATGTCGAACCAAATGATACCAAACATGGTTAAATTCGATTAGGGCAGGTAAATAAACACCTAAGTCAAGAAAGCCGTATTTTAACAAATCCCCAGCGGGAAATTCTGCTTAGGAATGGAAAACACTCTCAAACACGCAAGAGAATAAGACCACCCTATTTTGCGATTTCTTCATTGTGTTCGCCGGCATTTGGCAGGTCATAATTAGGGGCTTCCGGAGCGCTGGCGAAAGCCGGCATTTTCTGCGGATGGACCAAACCATTCTGTTCTATAAGGCCGCCCCGCGACCTATTTTGTGGATGCGTCATCGCCTCTTTATAGTCGAGCACAGGCGTCACGCACGCATCTGTACCATTGAATTTTTCGGCCCAGTCATCCCGGGTCTTTTTCTCAAATATTGCCTCTAATAAAACATGCTGGTCTTTCCAATGTTTGGGGCTGAGTTGAGGTCCGTAATCTTCAGGATCGATCTCTAGGATCGAAAGCATAATGGCAAAGAATTTTGGCTCTATACATCCGACCGCCATATACTTGTTATCTGCTGTTCGGTAGCAGCGGTAAAAGGGTGTGCCGCCATCCAAGAGATTTGACTGCCGCTCGGGGTTCCAAAAATTCAACCGATCGAGGCTGTAGATGACGCCCATCATAGACGATACACCATCAATAATCGCCGCATCGACCACATCGCCCTGTCCGGTTTTTTCTGCCTTCAATAGAGCCGCCAGAAGGCCAATCACGAGGTTCATCGTTCCGCCGCCGTAATCACCTATAAAGTTCAAGGGCGGCGGTGGCGGCGCCCCTCTTTCCCCTATAGCCTGCAAGGCCCCCGTGATGGAAATGTAGTTTATATCATGTCCGGCCGTATGCGCCCAAGGGCCCGTCTGTCCCCATCCTGTCATGCGTCCAAAAACCAGTTTTGGATTGATTTTGTGACAATCGTCGGGACCAACACCGAGTCGTTCCGCCACCCCGGGACGATTACCTTCAAACAAGGCGTCTGCGGTTTCGACGAGTTTTAAAACCGCGGCGACACCTTCTGGCTCCCGAAGATCAATAATCACTGATTTTTTGCCGCGCCGATCAACCGACATGGCCCCGGCACCAGGAACCATAGCCCCGCCAGGTCGTTCGACACAAATGACCTCAGCACCCATATCTGCCAGTAACTGCCCTGCATACGGTCCCGGACCAATCCCGGCGAGCTCAATAATACGGTATCCGGATAATGGTCCAAGCATGACGACTCCCTTTGATTGAAACCGAACTCTGCATATTCGGTAAGGTTAAACAATCCAAACTTACAAATACTGGCCGGCCAAGAATGCATAAACGAAGGCGCTATTTACGCCGAATCTAGAAGATGATAGGCCTTGGCTGGGGGGAGAACTTATTATGACAGACAATCTATTTCCAAATGGCGCAACGGTGGTCTTCGGCGGAACGGGCGGGATCGGAAAGATTGTCGCCCGTGAGTTTGGTCATGCCGGATCAGACGTCGCGGTTATGTATCACTCGAAAGCTGAATTAGCCGAACAGGTCGCCTCTGAGATAGAGGCCGTAGGCGCGAATGCAACGTGCCATAAATGCGACGTTACTGACCCGAACGCCGTGACTTCAGCCATTCAAGATGTCATCAAAGCGCATGGCCGAATTCATACATGTGTTTGGGGCGCCGGCCCCTTAGCCGAGCAGGTCCTCATTCAAGAAAGCTCTTTCGAACAATGGGAAAAAGCCGTCGACGTCGAAGTCCACGGATTTTACCGGGCCACGACGGCGCTGATTGATCATATGCGCGAGCATGGCGGCGGATCATTTGTGCATTTGGGGTCTGCCGGAGATGTCAGCTTCCCGCCCAAAGACGTTCTATCGGTTGCGCCCAAAGCCGCCAATGAAAGTCTCATCAAAGGAATAGCCCGTGAAGAAGGCGTTCATAACATTCGCGCCAATTCCGTTTTATTAGGCGTAATCGAAGCCGGGATGTTTCTGGAATTGACCAAACAAGGGGTTTTCACCGAGGAATGGGTAACAAAGGTCCAAAAAAACCTGGCCTTAAAACGCTGGGGGCAACCCGAAGAAATCGCCAATGCCGCCATTTTCCTGGCGTCTAGCAAGGCGGCCTATATTACGGGCCAACAGATCAATGTTTCGGGAGGTTACGGCCTCTAGCGCGTAGCAAACTCCCCGTTTTACTACGCATTTTCGTGTTTTTGCCGCGCTCAGGCCTTGAACTGCGTAGAATTTTGGCGCAAAATTGCGCCAAATTGGAAACTCAAGTTTCGGGGAAAGATTATGGCAACCACAGCTGAATACGGAATTGGCGAATTTACCTTCCCGCGAGGATGGTTTGTAGTCGCTGAAGCAAAAGATGCAACGAATAAGCCAGTCTCGCTGCGGTATTTCGGACGGGATATGATTATGTATCGGGGCATGAGCGGCAAAGTTGCGGTTATGGATGCCTATTGCCCGCATATGAAAACCCATTTGGCAAAAAACTCCACCAGCTATGTTGTCATGGACGGCAAGCAGATAGACGGCGACGATATTCGCTGCCCTTACCATGGCTGGAAGTTTGGTCCGGACGGTGTTTGTAACGAAATCCCCTATTCTCCGGCGCCCATCCCCAAAGCCGCGAAGATCAGAAGCTTTCCCGTCCGCGAATGGGGCGGGCTTGTTTTAGTCTGGCATGACGAAGAGGAAAATGCGCCGGATTACGAACCGCATCCGCTCCCCGAATGGGATGATGAAAAATGGGTGAATTGGAAAATTGATGATCTCGGCGGACTGAATTGCCACGCGCAAGAAGTGGTCGATAACATCACAGACAAGGCACATCTCGAACCTATTCACGGCTCTCAGGACATCCAATATTTCGAAAACATCTATCAAGATCACAAGGTCTGGCAAAAACTAGCCGCTGGTCACAAAACATTATCTGATGACATTCTGGTCAATGATACTTGGTATACGGGGCCTGGCCTGCTGATGAGTAAGATGGACGGCTATTATAACTCCATCATGCTGGTCGCCAATACGCCTGTCGAAGACGGCACAGTGCACGCGTGGCACGCATTGATGGTTGAGCCGCCAAATTATCCACCATCTGAAGAAGATATGGGGGCTATTGCCGCCTATCAGGAGATGTCGCGCGCCGCCCTTTACCAAGACTTTGATGTGTGGGGGAATAAGCAACCCTGCCTAAATGTCATGCAGGTTCCGGGCGATGGCCCGTTTGGCAAGACACGAACCTGGTACAAGCAGTTTTACAACCCGATCAAAGACGCCAAGAAATATCAAGACGCCGTCAACGGCACCTATCCTGTCAAAGGCACGGCGCGGGATCCTTGGCCTGAAGCGGCGGAGTAAAACTAGCTGTTATGAGACGCCATAGCGCGCGCGGCACGGCGGCCAGAGTAAACACCATCGGCAATAGATAGCCCGCTGACATAGAGCCAGGATGCTACGCCGATCGCATTGCGTCCGGCCGCATAAAGTCCGGGCACGACGCCATGTTCGCCCATAACCGCACCGGTTTTCTCGTCGACTTTTAGCCCGCCCAATGTCAGTGTCGAACACGGTAAAAGCTTTGCCGACAAGCCGACATTGATCGCATAGAAAGGCGGATTTAAAATAGTCGCCGCATCGCCTTGCGTTTTCAAAAACGGGTCAGAAGCGTCGCCTGTCGAAATCGCGTTATAATCGGCAATCGCTGATTTCAAGGCGTCTCCTGATATCCCTATTTTGTTACCAAGGGCCTCTAGGGTCTTGGCCTTTTTCGCCGTAATCCGCACAGCGATTTTCGCCAATATGCGTTGGAAATTAAGGACCTTATCGCCTTTCACATCGTCGAGCGCCTGCATAGCCAAGGGTTTATCGAGAATGAGCCAGGCCTCGCCGTTTTGGTTTTCAATGATCTCAATGCCCATTGTCGCGCCGTATGACATCTCATTGATGAAACGCTTACCTTGCATATTCACAATTGGACCACGCGCAAACGATAATGGCGGATTGATGAAGCGCCAAGCCGTCACCCGGTCCATATTGTCCGCGATACCGCCCGCTGTTTGCCCAAGGCGGATACCCGCACCGCTATCCCCGTCTGTGCCCAATGGATAGGCCCCTACATATTTGGGCGCATAATGGTTAAGCATTGGCTTGTTAAAAATAAATCCGCCCGCTGACAGGACGACACCTTTTCGGGCGCGGATAAATATTTCCTCGCGGCCATCCGCCATATCTTGCGCTTCCGCTTGCAAACGTCTCGCTTTTTTTAACAGCAATCCCGCGCCCGGTATGGCGGGGGCTACACGGCTGAGAAGTTTTTTAGCTTTCTTGCGAATTTTCAGATAAGCCTCAAGTTTCTTGGCGTCAGAAAAACGCAAAGCTTTCAAACCGATAACGCCGCCCTTTTCATCCATAACAAGCTGTTTAACTTCTGTATTTATTTGCACCTCTAATCCCAGTTTTTTTGCGCTCACCAACAAAGGATTGAACAAAGCATTGCCTAGGCCCATCGCCTTTTTACCCTGTTCAAACGGCACGTAACCCCGATGGCCCCGGGCCGCCGGTTTGGCCTTGTCCCGATAGGGCGAGATCAAGGAATTATCGGAATGATAAAGAAAGAATTGAGGCGCCGGAAATGAGGTTTTATGCGGATAGAGCGTCGGCCTAAGATCTGTTCCATGAGAGATCATCCATTCGATCGTCGGCGCACTTTGTTCGCAAAAATCACGGAGCGTTTCGTCTTTGATGATATTGCCTGTTTCCATCTTGAGATAATTGAACATGTTGTCCACGTCGTCTTCGACACCGGCCGCCTTTTGTATAGACGTTCCGCCGCCGGCATAGATCACTCCGCCTGAAGCCACCGTCGCGCCGCCGCCTTCAAACCGGTCCAGCGCAATAACCGATAGACCTTCCTCTAGACTCTGAAGCGCGCAAGCCACCCCTGCTCCGCCCAGGCCAACAACGGCAACATCCGTCTCAAACGTCCAGTCTACGTCGCCTGCCTTTGATACAATGTGCGCGGTTTCAATGTCAGAAAACCAAGTCGAACTTTCCGGTCCAGCCATTTTCTCCCCCTTTTTCTTTTTCATAGCAGTTTTGGAGGCGAACTAGAACCCTGAAAACTATTTGATCAAGACTGCCGATAGTTTGGATAGCATGACGTCAAGATCTCCATATTCCGACTTTGACATCATTTCGCACAGCTCTTTGTCAACAGTGCGGATTTCAGCCCCCACCGCCAAATACTGGGCTCGACCCTCTTCTGTCAGGAAAAGATGTGATACGCGGCCATCGCGCTCTGAAGCGCGTTTGGAAATGAGTTTATCATCGATCAAAGTCTTTACCGCCCGGCTCACAATCCCCTTATCCATCGGCGTAACAGCGACCACATCGGCCGATGAACATCCTTCATCCTGGGCCACAGCAGCCAGAACCCGCCACTGTGAAAGATTGAGATCACCATGATGTCTAAGAATGCGCACCGTTCGTTTGGCAATCTGATCGGCCAATACAACGACGCGGTAGGGCCAAAATTCATCAAGCCTTATGATATTTGGGTCAGTCATAGCTCTAATATTCACAAATTGGTTGCAATGACAACCTTTTTGAGGTAGTTGTCATCACAACTAAGACCGGAGTATAAAATGGCAGACTTGTTTGAAAATCCGATAGGCCTAGATGGCTTTGAATTCATTGAATTTTCTGCTCCGGAGCGCGGACATCTGGAAAATATTTTCAAGGCCATGGGGTTTACACGAGTCGCCACCCACCGCTCCAAGGATGTCGACCTTTGGAAACAGGGCGATATCAATCTGATCACGAATTATGAGACAAATTCCCCTGCTGGATATTTTTGTCGTGAGCATGGTCCGTCCGCTTGCGGAATGGGCTTTCGGGTCAAAGATGCCGGCAAGGCTTACGCAGAACTGATTAAACGGGGCGCAGAGCCGGTGAAGAACCATCCAGGGCCTATGGAGCTCTCTATTCCGGCCATTCGAGGTATAGGCGGCGCCGTTATTTATTTGATTGATCGATATGGCGATGATCTAAATATTTACGACATTGATTTTGTTGAAATCGAAGGCGTGGATCAAAACCCGGTCGGCTATGGATTTAACGTGGTCGATCACTTGACCCATAACGTCTACAAGGGCCGTATGGATTACTGGGCGGAATATTATGAGCGCCTGTTCAATTTTCGCGAGATCCGTTATTTCGATATCAAAGGCGAATATACTGGCCTAACATCTCGCGCTTTGACGGCACCAGATGGTCTCATCCGGAT
>CALDSY010000060.1 GCA_937924355.1 uncultured Caulobacterales bacterium | reverse complement strand
GGCTGACGCTGTGCCTGTATCGCCCGATTAAAAAAGTTCGGGTCGTAGTCTTTCCCGCCAACCATGGTTTTGATGGCGCCGGTTTGATTATCAATCAGTATCACAGCCCCGTCTGAGACTCTTCGGTTCTTGCCTTGCTTATCCAGCACTTTGACCAAGTTTTTATGGGCGGCTTCCTGAAAGGCCGGGTTGATCGTGGTCTGAATGATCAAATCCTTATGGTCATTGCCGACCAGTTCCTTGGCGCGCTTATCGGCGAAATCGAAGAAATGCCCAATCAGGTCCGGCGCGAGGGCCAGCTGACTATTTTCAACGATTTTGGGCGGATTGGTTTCAGCTTCGGATAGCTCCGTAATCGTGATCATCTTATTGGCATGCATTTTCTGCAATACCAGCTTGGCCCGCTGCCAGGCCTCATCGAAGTTCTTTGTCGGCTCATAACGCGACGGCGCTTTGGGAAGGGCGGCCAGCAAAGCCGCCTCTGACAAGCTTATCTCCCGGGACGACTTGCCAAAGTATTGCTTAGATGCCGCCTCAACACCAAAGGTCCGCGCACCGAGCGGAATTCGGTTGAGATAAAGCTCGAGAATTTCTGGCTTCGTCAGGACTTGCTCCATGTCATAGGCCAGCCGCATTTCCTGAAACTTGCGTTTGTATGTGCGCTCGGGGGTCAAGAGCATGTTTTTGACCAATTGCTGCGTTAGGGTTGATCCGCCCTGCACTTTCGCGCCCGATTTCGTATTTTCAAACAAGGCCCGCAGGATCGCTTTTCGGTCAATGCCAGCGTGATCGTAAAACCGTTCATCTTCGATCGCTAAAAAAGCACTGGGTAAGTGTTTGGGCATTTCCGAGAGCTTCATTGGACGATCAATATAAGGGCCGCGGTGGCCAATAATTTGTCCCTCAGAATCCAGAAGCGTGGAGTTAGGCTGCAGGTTGAGCTCCCACATCGTGGATTTAGTCGGCAAGCTTGGCAGACCGTCAAATAGATAGGCTTTAACCTTGATATATGCCGTAACACCGACAATCAGGAGAACGGCGAGCACGATTGCAGCGATACGCCACCGCTTGCGCGTATCGTTATCATTGGCCGCTTCCAAATCTGCCCGGAACGTTTTCATAACCATTTAGCTAGCCCAGTTTGCTTTCCTGCGCTAGAGGAGCTTTCATGAGCAAAGTTAAAAAATTGCCATTCTGGAAAGAAAAAGCCCTGACGGATTTAACCACGGAGGAGTGGGAAAGCCTGTGCGATGGCTGCGGGAAATGCTGCTGCATTCGTCTGGAGGACGAAGATACCGCCGACATTTATATCACGGATGTGGTTTGCAAACTCTTTGACTCGCAGCTTTGTCAATGTACGGACTATTTAAATCGGTCCAAACTTGTGCCAGATTGCGTGACCCTGACACCGGACAATGTTCATCAACTATCATGGATGCCAAGAACATGTGCCTATCGCCTTGTGGCTGAGGGCAAAGACTTGCCGGACTACCACCACCTGGTCAGCGGGGATAAAAACAGCATCCATTTGGCGGGCATGAGCGTACAAAATGCTGTGATGTGTGAAACCCAAATCGACGAAGATGACTTGCCACACCGCCTGGTGATTTGGCCTGGCGAGCCAGATAATCTCGGCTAATGTCTGTTGACCGGCTTGAACGCTATTATCTGACCTGGGGCTATTGGGCTCGCGTCTATTTGTTGCCGGCCGCTTTACTTTTGATTTGCATTTTACTGATTGCAAAATTCACTGCCAATGGACACAGCGAACAGGACGAGGTCGCCGTCATTGCAGGCTTTTTCACGGTCTATTTTGTGGCCATACGGGGCGGTCATATATATATGATACGCACCATGCATAATCAGCTTAAGCAAGACTATGCAGGCATCTATCCGAAACGCCTACAATCGCTCCCCGAGACAATGAAGATGCGCCAAATCGGATTTGCCCTGGCGCGAATCAAGGCTGAACTTTCGAGACGGTGATTGCCTTGACTCTCTAGTATAATTGAGGCCATATTTTGGGCGCTAATCAATTGGGTGGGGAAAATGGCGACAATCAGCGAACATATCGAGTCGTTACCGACAGGTGGTAACGGAATTACAAAAACACACGACATTGAGTTCAAAGGTACAACCGAAGAATATTTCGGGATATGGATTGTCAATGTACTCTTGAGTATCGTCACACTGGGTGTGTATTCCGCTTGGGCAAAAGTCCGGAATAAAAAATATTTTTCCGGTGTGACCTTTATTGACGGACATAATTTTGACTACCATGCGACAGGTGTACAAATATTGATTGGTCGGCTTATCGTTTTTGGCTTTTACATCGCGCTCCTCTTGGCAAATCTTTATTCCCCAGAGCTTTATTTGGTTTTGATATTGATATTATTTGCTGTCTTAGGATGGATTATTAGGCAGGCGCTGAGATTTAATGCCCGGATGACCAGTTACAGAAACGTGCGTTTTAACTTTGAAGGATCTGCGGGTGGAGCCTGGCTGCGTTATGTATTGCTCCCGCTTCTTGTCTATGTCGGGTTCTTTCTTGGAGTACTAGTCAGCGTACTGGGTTCAAATGACCTAGGAGCATTGACTGGTCAAAAACCCATCGCCCCTTCCATAAAGTTAGTTCTTGGGATTATGGGCATTACAATCATTTTCGCCTCCCTTCTTGTGATCCCTTACGTTTCTAGAGCCATCAACCGGTACAGCATTAACAACCATAGATATGGTGACAGGCAGTTCGGGTTCGACGCCCCAATCGGCCCTTATTACGTCGGGTTTTTAAAGATGATCGGTCTTGTGATTCTTGTCTTATTCGGGCTTGGCATGGTCGTTGGCAGTATAGTCGCCACAACCCAAATGACATCGACAGGTACACCGGGCGCCGGGACAATCACTCTATTCACGATCCTTTATCCGCTGTTTTTATTTGGGTTTGTTGCGGCTGGTCTCGTCTACAGGGTTGCCATCAGAAATATCATTTTCAACAATAGTGTTTTAGACGAGCGGCACCAATTTATTTCAACATTTGAAACACCTAAATATGCTTTTATCATCATTACAAATGTATTGGCTGTTGTATTCAGTCTAGGTCTGGCGGTGCCGTGGACGCGTATCCGATTAGCCAGATATGTGGCTGAAAACACGAAAGTGGTCGCAAAAGGCAGTCTGGGGGGCTACACAAGCTCTGTTATCGAAACCAGCGGTGTCAGCGCGGCAGAATATGCTGATATCGAAGGCTTTGATATCGATATTGGGATAGGGTTTTAGTGGCTTTGCACCGTATATCCGGTCGTATTTTCGAGCAACAGTCAAGCGACTATAGCGACTGTGAATTGGTTGTAGATGGAGACCGTGCCTTCGTTCATTCTGGCGCAATCAAACAAGATATTGGGAACCTTGCCCAATTGAAAATACAAGCCCGTCTCGGATCATTTGCTCAAAAAATCACATTGCCAGATGGCCGTGTATTTGAGACCGAAGACCTGGATGCCGTAGAGCAATTACGCCCCGGCGGATTTTGGAACACGGTGGCCAAAACTGAAAAAACGGGTTGGCATTTAATTCCTTTGGCAATCGCGACCCCCTTTATGGCATTTGGCCTTTATAAACTCATGATACCAGTTCTCATAAGTATGGGAATGAGCATCACGCCAGATCAAGGCCTTTATGCATTGGACAAAAGCACATTGAGAACACTCGACCGGATTGTTTTGGATGAGACAGAGCTAACCGCTGAAAGACAGGATGAACTCACAACGGTCTTTAACAAGCTCTTAGCGGCCAAAGAAAAAACCGGATCGAAAAGCGATCGGAATTTTAAATATAAACTTCTATTTCGGGACGCTGGCCCGATTGGTCCAAATGCCTTTGCAATGCCAGGGGGGACAATTGTCGTGACCGATGACCTTGTGCAGGAATTTGATGAGGATCATATTATCGCTGCGGTATTGGCACATGAAATCGGCCACGTTGATAGCGAGCATCAACTCAGACAGGTTTACCGTGCATTGGGCATGTGGTTCATGATAACCATGATCGCAGGCGATGCCGGAGAAATTTTGGAAGACGCACTTCTCGAAGGATCCGCGGTCTTATCGCTCTCCTATTCTCGCGAACACGAAATGGGGGCGGACAATTATTCTTATGATCTTCTAAAAGCTGCCGACATGCGAACCGATGGTCTCGTCGGATTTTTTGACAGACTTCAAAAAAATTATCCTCTGCCGAAGAAGGGCGAATGGGCCATGAGCCACCCTGTCGCGGACAACCGGATTGAGAATATTATTGAACGCATTATCGCCGATGGTGGCACACCCCCTGATAGAAATTCAGATACCCCTTCTGATGGCGATGACGGTACAAAGAGCGACGAACCGGTCAAAGAGGAATAGTCAAATTATTTTGACTTTGCGGCGCGCTGTGATAACCCGCCTCCCATGTTGAAAGCCGTATACATATCTATACGAATTCCAGGCCGAATTAGCGGCCCGGTGTGCTGATCTGCATGCCGGGAGCCTAATCCTGACTTCAACACAATATTCGAGATATAAATGACCGAGACCAAACGCGATTACCGCGACACTTTATTTTTACCGCAGACGGATTTTCCCATGCGGGCGGGCCTGCCCAAAAAAGAGCCGGAATGGCTGGAATTCTGGAACAAGATGAACCTGTTCGAGCGTCTGCGCGAACAATCCAAAGACCGCAAACACTGGATTCTCCACGATGGTCCGCCCTATGCCAATGGCAATATCCATATGGGCACGGCCATGAACAAAATCCTCAAGGATATCATTGTCAAATCCCATCAAATGCTTGGCTTTAACTCTCATTATGTGCCGGGCTGGGATTGCCACGGCCTGCCCATCGAATGGAAAGTCGAAGAAGAGTTTCGCTCCAAAGGCCGTGCCAAAAACGAAGTGCCGGCCTCGGAATTTCGGACCCGTTGCCGGGAATATGCCGCCCATTGGCTGGATATCCAACGGGAAGAGTTTAAACGCCTGGGCGTCATTGGTGATTGGGATGAGCCCTATAAAACCATGAATTTCCAAAGCGAGGCGGATATCTGCGCCGAGCTCTTGAAGATCGCCAAAACAGGCCAGCTCTATCTGGGCTCTAAACCCGTCATGTGGTCACCTGTGGAACAGACAGCCCTCGCCGAAGCGGAAATTGAGTATCACGAACGCCGCGCCACACAGATCTATGTGAAGTTTCCGGTGCGCGGTACGGAAAGCCATATCGTTATCTGGACGACCACACCTTGGACCATCCCGGCTAACCGTGCGGTGAGTTATTCCGAAAATATCAAATACGGCCTCTATCAAGTCACCGAAATGGAAGAAGCCGAGTTTGAACCTTGGTCCAAACCGGGTGACCGTCTCATTGTGGCCGATGATCTCTGGGAAAAAGTCTCAAAAGCTGGCCTGATCAAATCGGCGGAGCGTCTCGATACGGTTACGCCTGCCGTATTAGATGACATGGTGCTCGACCATCCGCTCAAAAACATGGACGGAAATGAAGGCAAATATGACTTCCCGGTTCCGCTGCTGGCCGGTGACCATGTCACCGCCGAAGCCGGTACGGG
>CALDSY010000059.1 GCA_937924355.1 uncultured Caulobacterales bacterium | reverse complement strand
GCCATTGAAGCTTTGACCTTGCCGGTTTTGCGGTTGGCGGGGTCGGTTTACGTTCTATTGAGCGGCGGCGGGTTCAAAGAGTTTTTGCTGGTTTGGTTTGCCGCCTCCGGCATAAACTATCTCCTTGTTATGACGTTTGGTGTCCTCGAGCTTAAAAAACGCAATCTCTTAAAACCTGTCGTCAAAGCCAAGCAAAGCCTGATAGGTACGCGCAAAGGGCTTTGGCCATTTGCTGCCAAGGCCAATGTCGATAGCTCTATTGCTAGCGGATTTATGCATTTGCCGATGATCTTGGTTACGGTGGTATTCGGGCCAGCCTGGGCCGGTGTTTACAAATATGCTGAGGAGGTCATGCGCCTTCTCACTGAAGGCTTCAAACTTTTGGATCAGGTTATTTATCCAGAACTTGCAAAATTTGTCTCGCAGGGCGTGCCAGATAAAATTTGGCCCGTGGTTCAACGGGCCTCTGGGTATATGTTGCTTTCCGGGGCCGTGGCTTCGCTGATTGTCTGGTGGGGCGCGCCGCCAACCATCGCCTATATTTTCGGTGAGGAGTACCGTCAGTCCGGTATTTTGGCCGCCATTTTAGTGCCAGGCGCGACGCTGCTGGGCATGGTAACGCCGATCTACCCAATTTTTTACGCGGCCAATAAGCCCGAGCGCGCCATATATGTGCGCGGGGCGGCCTTGATGATATATGTGATATCATTTTTCGTTTTGTCGCATTTGATCGGCAAGATGGCACCTGCCTGGGCTATCGTCAGCGCCAATCTGTTTGCTGTGGCCTTGGCCTTGTTTGCGGCCAAACGAACCTTGCGAGGGATGATTCAATGACAAAGCTGGCAATTTTTGATCTGGATTACACGCTGACAAAGCGAGGGACGTGGGGGCGCTTCGTCTGGCAGATTATAAAGGGACGCCCCTGGTTATGGGTACCGTTTCTGACGGCAGCAGTTCGGGCACAAATGCGCTACAAAAGGGGGCTTATTCCGCGCGTTCAAGTCAAAGAAACCATGATCAAATGGTGTATGGTCGGCAAGCCGCGCGCCGAAATGCTGTCCCAGGCCGCCCGGTTCGCCGAGAAAGAGGTCCGAACCGGATTGCGGCCCGGCGGGCTCAGGACCTTGAAAGCACACCAGCAGGCCGGAGATGGCGTGATAATCATCAGTGCAGCGGCCGATATTATCGTTGCGGAGATCGCGCAACGTCTGGGGGTTAAACATTTTCTGGCCAGTGAAATGGGATGGGACGCCGAAGACCGTTTGAAGATCGCGTTTTCGTCTCCCAATTGCTACGGCGAGGAAAAGTGCGTGCGCTATGAGGCGTTCCTTAGTGAACATCCTGATCTCGCCGAAAATATTTCTAAGACCGTCATGTATTCAGATAGTCATTCCGATTTGCCGCTCATGCTCAAATGCGATCAGGCTATTGCGGTGCATCCGAGTAAAAAATTACGTGATTTGTCTGATCAATATAATTTTACTATCGTGGACTGGAATTCCTGATCCTTTTTCTCTAAAGGACCGGAGGTTAGGGGTAAAAATGGTTTGAGGGGATTAGCATGAAACTGCTCGGCAAAATGCTCACACGATTTGTCAAAGTTGGTCAGATGAAAGTCATCGACGCCAGCGATAAGGTCCACTTATTCGGTCCCGGAGGCGAGGGCACCCCTTACGCAACGATCAAAATTCACGATAAAAAGCTCTATACCTCTCTATTTTTCAATCCCGAGCTTAAAGCCGGCGAGGCATATATGGACGGCACGCTGACCGTAGAAGACGGCGGCAACATCCGGGATCTGCTTGAGATATTTGCCCACAACCGAGATAAGCTACGCGGGCAGGCATCACAAAAAATGCTGAAGGGGTTTTTGAAAAAAATCCGCCGTTTCCACCAGCGTAATGTGGCCAGTGCTTCACGGAAAAATGTGCAGCATCACTATGATCTCTCCAATGATTTTTATCGACTGTTTTTGGATAAAGACCTGCAATATTCCTGCGCCTATTGGCCGAGCCTGGATATCACCCTTGAAGAAGCCCAGGAAGCCAAGAAAGCCCATATTGCAACCAAGCTTAATTTAAAGCCCGGCATGAAAGTTTTGGACATTGGCTGTGGCTGGGGCGGCATGGCTATTTTTATAGCGCAAAATTTCGGCTGCGAAGTTGTTGGCGTCACATTGTCGGATGAACAACACGCCATGGGCATTGAGCGGGTCAAAGCCTTGGGGCTAGAGGGCAAGGTTGATATCCGTCTTCAGGATTACCGACATGTTGAAGAGAAATTCGATGCGATTGTCTCCGTCGGCATGTTCGAACATGTTGGAATCGCCCACTATCTGGAATATTTCGAAAAAATCCGCGATCTGCTAACAGAAGATGGCTGTGCTTTAGTGCACTCAATTGGACGCAAAGGTGGTCCCGGTACAACGGGGGCTTGGATACGCAAATATATTTTCCCCGGGGGCTACTCGCCGGCGCTGTCTGAGACATTTGCCGAGATCGAAAAAGCTAAGCTCTGGGTAACTGATTGCGAGATTTTGCGTCTACACTATGCGGAGACATTGCTGGAGTGGGATAAACGTTTTCAGGCCAATCGCCATAAAGTTGCCGAAATGTTTGACGAACGCTTCTGCCGCATGTGGGAATTCTATTTGATTGTCAGTGAATTTTCGTTCCGGCACGGGAAACATATGAATTTTCAGATACAACTGGCCAAAGAGCGAAATGCCTTGCCTTTGACTCGTGATTATATGATAGAGGCCGAACGAAAATTGACCTCATAAATCAGGCGTCGCGAGCATGGCTTCAACGGCAGAAAATGTTGAAAAACCGGAAAAACTGAAAAAAGGCCGACGCGCTTTTGTCAAAAAGAATGGCAAGAAGCTTTTGCGGGCGGTCGCGACCTTTCAAGGCAAGAGTTCCAAGGTTCCGGATAC
>CALDSY010000058.1 GCA_937924355.1 uncultured Caulobacterales bacterium | reverse complement strand
CAAAAGTAAACTGGCTGGGGAGCTGGCCGTTCAAGCTAGTAGTGCCCGTCACGCCATCCTTCGGACCAGCTGGGTTTTCGACGGGACCGGCAAGAATTTCATGACGACAATGTTGAGGCTCGCTCAAGGCAGAGACACCCTTAGCATCGTCGCCGATCAGATTGGACGCCCCACATTTGCTGGGCATTTGGCCGATGCGGCAATCACAGCGATAAAAAAGCTGATAGAAACACCCGCCTATAAAGGCGGGACGTATCATGTCAGCGGGACAGGGCAACCCGTGAGCTGGGCCCAGTTCGCCGATGCCATTTTCACCCAAGCTATATCGCACATTCCACACACTATGCAGGTAAACTATATTCCCGCATCTGAATATCCGACGCCGGCAAAACGCCCCTCATATTCAGTTTTAGACACCTCCAGTTTTGAACGAGATTTCAGTTGTGAATTACCGGATTGGCAACAAGGTCTCGGCGAAGCTTTTCAAGACTGGGCGTCTAACCCACCTTCTTAAACCGCTTTAGGTTTTTTTTGTTCGCCAACTAGACGTTTATGATTGGTCTTGACTTTTATTTAGCATTTTTGCTAATTAGCGATTGTGCAAAACAATATTTTCAAAGCGCTGGCCCATCCTGACCGACGCAAAGTCCTGAGTCTTTTACGGTCCGGGCCAAAGCTGGCCGGAGATCTGGCCGCAGAATTTGATTCAAGCTGGCCGACCATGAGCCGGCATTTATCGGTCTTGAGAGAAGCAGACTTGATCTCAGCAGAACGTCAAGGAACCCAAATTTTGTACCGCATTAATACGAGCGTGGTGGAAGACACGGCGGGTGCCGTTCTGGCCTTTATCGGGGTCAGCCAAAATGACAACGACGATTATGAGGAGGCGGCAGAATGATGAAAACAGGATTAGTATGGACGGCGGTCGCGGCTATTCTCGTGGTTGACGCAAAGCGCTTATCGGACGTTGGAAATGCGCAACTGGTGGTTCTCGATGGTATCAGTCATGTCTTAAAACCCGCGCCTGCCGAGCATATGCCTAATATCATGACCTATAACTCCCCAGACACTCCGATCGATCCCGGCATTAGCCTGGCCATTATTGAATTCGTCAAAAGGTAATGTCGTCAATCTGTCCAGGCTGCGGAGGTCGCTATCCTGATATGGATGGACCTCATCACGCCTATATGATCAGTTCCTCTGGTTGTTGGCATGCATATGGGTTAATTCTGGCACATGAATATGCTGACAAGGTTCTTTTTGATGCCGTTCATCGATTGAGCGTCGATACCTTTGCCCTTCAACATCCGGGGGACCCTAATGATCGGAGAGCCAATCAATCTGTTTTCCTACATTATATTTCTCTATATTTGATTTTTGATAAAAACCTCCCTCATCCAATGGCCACCAGGGCGCTCAAAACACTCTCGCGCATACCCATGCCTCAGCGCCCTATAGCGCCCGGAAATTATGACCATACCGTCAGCGACATTGATCTAACGAGCGCTCAATCTCATATGGAAAGCGTTATGCTTTGGGCACGTTCCACGTTTGAGGCATGGACAATTCTCAGGCCTTCCGCAGATTCAATTATCGCTAAAAGCGAACTGTAATTCATACGTATCTGTGGTTTGTTCATTGTGACCAGGTTTGCTAAGCTGGGCTCATGAAATTCCTGAAAACCCTCTTTTTTGCACTTCTTCTGAGCTTGACGTCTGCTCAGCCGAGCTACGCCCAAACAGACGCTGAAGACGCCATGAAAACCGTGCAAGAGATCGGAGGCTGGGCGCAGGCCTATTATGGGGCTGTTGACCATTTAATGCCTTTGTTTCTCAATGAACATCTGGACGAAAGCATGATGGCCATTGAAAATGAGGATGATGAACGCCTTCGCAAGGCGGCAGCCAATTATAGTCAGCACCGGATGGATGTTTTGAAATCCATGAAATCCGCCATGAATGCACTTCCGCCGATTCCAAATTTGAGTTTCCTGGGTCATCAAGGCCGAGACCTTAATAACGCGCTCAACGTTCAAAAGTCTCAACTGAGCGTCATCTATAATGAGGCCGCCCAAGCCAGTGGTCATCTCGATACAATGTTATCCCGATCCGCCAAGAATAATTCTGATGGCGCTATGGAAATCATTCGCCAGCAAGTTTTGGCGTCCATCCGTCTGTTAGAGGCAGAAATCGTTCAGATTGACGCCGCGCTCATTGCTATACCCGAAGACAATCCAAATCGTCCTTTTCAACTGATTATGAAGGCCCACAACATCATAACGATCGAAGAAATGAAAATGGAACTCAAGACCCAGTCGGGTCCGATCGGGCTGGCCGAACGCCAACCTCACATCGATATTATTCGAAAACAGCTCACGATTGCCGAACAAAACATCGGTATTTGCGATACGAAAACAGCCTCATCAGCAGCAGAATTTTTGTCCTATCAATCGCAGGCCAGCAAGCCTGAAGAAAAAGCATTTTTCGATAAACTCGTACAGGCCATTCAGACCTTCGGACCTCAGATGGATATTGAAAGACAGATCCTGACGGCGGCAAGATCGTCTCTGGCCGCCTATGAGTCCGGCGGCATGAGTGATAGCTATCAGTCGGCAATAGACACGAATGACACAAAAATTCTAGAACTGGCCGAACAACGCGTCGATATTATGGATAAGCGGGTTGATATCTTGGCAAAATAGTTAGTCCTGCCAGTAACCGAACTGGTTGCCACCCTTAAAGAAAATCGAGAATTTGCCCTGCCCCGGGATTTCAAGAACGGGATGGGCCAGCTCCGCGCCTGCTGCCACAGCCTTTTCAGTGGCCGCTTCGATATCATCTGTCGCAAAATATGTTCGTGTGACGGGCGCTTCAGTATCGGACATGGGAGCCCGAATACCCATTTGCGCGCCGCCTGCCATAGGCGCGGTGCGCGCGTGGCCTAACGCTTCGATAGGGTCCGAAAACTTCACGGCGCTGGATTTTTCAAATACGGCAATCGTCCCGGCCACATTCGGCGTTACAATTTCCAAATAACGAATCTTCGAATCAATTTCCATACCGCAGCCTACACAGCCATGCGGATGGCCTCAATGATTCGGTCTTGATCAGCTTCGGATAAATAAGGATGCATCGGCAAGGCGGCCGCAAAGTTCTTGACCCTGTTGGTCTCAGTCAAACCTGAAGATACGATCGGATAACTCGTATAGGCAGACTGCGCGTGTATGGGTCTTGGATAATATGCCGCCACTGGCAGGTCTTGGCCTCGGATTGTTGACAAAAACTCATCTCTGTTTTCGACCTCAATGGCATATTGCGCCCATACAGACTGGCTATTGTTGGCGACTTTTGGAACCCGCTTGACCACACCAGTAAGATGCTCAGCATATCGCTCCGCCACCCTATTTCGCGCCTTGATTTCATCCGGAAATATTTTCAGCTTTTCTAACAAGATCGCGGCCTGAATAGAATCGAGGCGTGAATTATAACCGATCTTGTCGTGGTCATAGGGCGTGGTGCTCCGACCATGGAATGCCAGAGACCGTAGTTCGGATTCAAGTGCGTTGGTTTTCAATAGGATCGCCCCGCCATCTCCGTAACACCCCAGCGGCTTGGCTGGGAAAAAACTGGTGGTGGCGATATCGGCATATTCAATGGTACTTTTATCGTTCAGTCGACACCCGATGGATTGCGCATTATCAGAAATCAGAGGCAGTCCATATTGACGTGTGATCTTCTGGGTCGCGGGATAATTGGCCGGATGTCCGAACAGGTCCACCGTGATGACAGCTTTGGGCTCATACTCACCGCGCCTTATCATGTCTTCGATGGCCACACCCAGAGACTGAGCGCACATGGTATAACGCTCAGGCTCGATATCCACGAAAACAGGCGTCGCGCCGACTAGGACGATCGCTTCGGCCGTGGCTGTGTAGCTGTAAGACGGACAAAAGACGGCGTCACCAGACCCGACACCCAAAGCGCGAAGCGATAAAACAATTGCATCTGTCCCATTGGCACAGGCCACAACCGTCTCTGCGTTTTCGAACTCAGCAAGGGCTTGTTCAAATTCCCCGACTTCAGGCCCTAAAATAAACCGGCCATGGGCGAGCACGCGCGCAATGGCTGTATCGATCTCATGGGCGATGCGCTGTCTTTGACTGGCTAAATCAATGAACGGAATAGTCATTTTCGGGATAGGCCTTTTATCTTTTCGCCGAGATAACAGAGCTCTACGACCTTAGCTATGTCATTTTTCAGCGCGGAAACACTTCTAAACATGAATTGATTAGGGGTTGATTATTGAATTTTTCGTCTTATGTTCCCCGCGCTTAAGCGTTTGGCCAAAACCGGCCCACAACGAAACAAGGAATTACCATGCAAAAAGTCCCGATGACCGTTCAGGGCCACGCGGCTCTGGAAGCGGAACTCAAGCAGTTAAAGACCGTCGAACGGCCTGAAATCATACAGGCGATCGCCGTCGCCCGTGAACACGGCGATCTGTCAGAGAATGCCGAATATCACGCGGCCAAAGAAAAACAGGGGTTTATCGAAGGCCGAATTCAGGAGCTTGAGAGCAAACTTACTCTGGCGCAAGTCATCGACGTATCGAATATGAGCGGCGACACCGTCAAATTCGGCGCAACCGTCACGATCGTCAATGAAGATACGGATGAAGAGAGCACCTACATGATCGTGGGTGAGGATGAGGCCAATGTGAAAAACGGCAAGATTTCCGTCACCTCCCCATTGTCGCGCGCTATGATGTCTAAACAGGTCGGAGATTTCTTCGAAGTCAATGCCCCTGGCGGCTCCAAGGGTTATGAAATCCTGAAGGTTGCGTTCAAATAAGCATGACTGTTTTTTAGTATGTCCGAGCCGCTAACATGTTGGGTTCTCTCCGATGGGCGGCGCGGCATTGAAAATCAGGCTTTAGGTCTTGCCGAAGCCATGTCCGGGCATTTTACCGCTGAGCACCCGGAGCTGGATATCCAGTCTCATTATATGTCTCGCAAAGGTCTGCTGGCCCGCCTACCGGCGGGTTTACAAAGATTATTGGGCCGAAACCCCAAACTCCCCCAAAACCTTCCGCAGATCGCCATAGGCTGCGGACGTCAAGCCATCGCCCCGCTGTTAGACCTTCGTGCAAAAGGCGTTTTTACAGTCTATGTACAAGACCCGCGGATGAGTCCCGATCGGTTCGATGTAGTCATCGCCCCGGAACATGACGCCCTCAGCGGGGACAATGTTTTATCAATCATTGGGTCGACCAACCGGATTACGCCACAACGTCTGGCGCAAGATCAAGACATGATTTCCCCCAATGGGGATCGAACAGCTGTTTTTTTGATCGGCGGAAAATCCAAAACCCATGACTATCCGCAAGCGACGATCCATGCCCATGCAGAACTCATTACAGATTTATTGGCCTCTGGATGGGAGATCTACCTGACGTCATCTCGCCGAACCCCCGTTCCGGCATATAAGTATTTTTCACTGTTTGACGACGAGTTCGAAAATTTTCATTTTTACACAGGCCGCGGACCGAACCCCTATTTTGCCTATCTTCATCATGCGGATATGATTTTTGTGACCGAGGACAGTACGAATATGCTGACCGAAGCCTGCACAACCGGGAAACCGGTTTTTCGCCTGCCTATGCCCGGTCAACCGGGTAAATTTCAAATGCTTTACAATGCGCTCGAGGCTCGTTGCCGGGTCAGATCAGCGATCGGAACAGATCTGACACCTCAAACCTATGCGCCGCTGAATGAAACAAAGCGCGCCGCTGCATTCGTTTGGGATAAGTTTCACAAAACCGTGTGAGCCCTTGCACGCCATCGCCCGCAGCCTTATTTTCAAGGTCAATTTAAAATGAGAGAATCATGTCGGACAATATTCACCACAAAGTTATGATTATTGGTTCAGGTCCAGCCGGTTATACCGCAGCCGTATATGCGGCGCGCGCCATGCTGGAGCCTGGCATTGTCGCTGGGCTACAGCCGGGCGGACAACTGACCATTACAACTGACGTCGAAAACTATCCGGGCTTTCCTGAAATTATGGGGCCTGATCTAATGGACAAGTTTAAGGAACATGCCCTGAAGTTTGGAACCAGCTTCTATGAGGACGTGATCATTGATGTGGACTTCTCCAAGCGCCCGTTTGTCATGAATGGGGATAGCGGCAAGACCTACACATCTGATGCCGTGATCATTGCGACCGGCGCCCAGGCCAAATGGCTAGGTATGGATTCCGAAGAAAAGTTCAAAGGCTTTGGCGTATCAGCCTGTGCAACTTGCGACGGGTTTTTCTATCGCAACAAAGATGTCATCGTGGTCGGCGGCGGCAATACAGCCGTCGAAGAAGCTCTGTTCCTGACCAAGTTCGCGTCCAAGGTCATCTTGGTCCACCGCCGGGACTCGTTAAGGGCTGAAAAGATTCTGCAAAAACGCCTATTCGAAAATGAGAAAGTTGAAATTCTCTGGGATACGACACTGGACGAAGTGTTAGGTGATGAAAACCCGCTCGGGGTGACGGGCGCGCGACTGAAAAATACCAAAACCGGTGAAACCTATGAACGTGGCGTTCACGGAGTCTTTATCGCCATTGGCCACAAACCGGCGACAGAAGTTTTCAAAGGCCATGTCAAAATGAATGAAGGCGGCTATATTGAAACGGCCCCGGACAGTACGGCAACGGACATACCTGGCGTGTTCGCCACAGGTGATGTCTCTGACGAGATCTACCGTCAGGCTGTCACGGCAGCGGGCCTGGGTTGTATGGGCGCCCTGGAAGCTGAAAAATTTCTAGCAGAGCATGAGGCCGAAGCAAAGGTCAGCGACGCTGCTTAAGCGTTAGGATCATGGACACGCTAGATTGGGATAAGCTAAAAACGTTTCACGCGGCGGCCGGAACAGGGTCTCTGACAGCTGCTGCCGAGAAGCTCAATATTTCCCAATCCGCCGTTAGCCGTCAAATCGCCTCTCTCGAGGACCGCCTGAATACGCCGCTTTTTCACCGTCATGCCCGGGGCCTGACTCTGACCGAACAAGGGCATATCCTTTACAAAACCGCCCATGAAATGGCCCATAAAGTGGCTCTAGCTCAGGCTCAGGTTATCGATAGCCGCGGTAAGCCTCAGGGCAAGCTCCGTGTGTCCACACCGATTTCTCTGGGTTCCAACTGGCTGATGTCGGTTTTGCCTGAATTTATGGAAGCCTACCCCGAGATCGACCTGCAAATTATACTGGAAGACGAAGAGCACGACCTCTCGGCTATGGATGTGGATTGCGCCCTCAGACCGTGGCCAACCACTGAGGGCGATGTTATTGAGCGCCGACTGGGAACCATTAGTCAAAGCCTGTATGCGTCGGACATTTATTTGGCCCGCAAAGGTGCGCCCGGCTCTCTTTCTGATCTGGATAACCACGATATCATAGCTTTTGGCGATCTGATGCCGAAACGGCTCCACTCAACCAATTGGGTTTTGGTCGCCGGACGTGAACCGGACAATCCACGGACCCCTATTATTGAGCTGAACAATCTTCACGGAATCATGCGCGCCGCCGAAGCCGGATTGGGGATCGTCGGTATTCCAGATTATATGATTTCCATGTCCAGACGTCTTGTAAGGGTCCTGCCGCAAGTGCGGGGCGAGGCTTTTGATGTATATTTTGTTTATCCCAGCGAACTCCGAGGCTCAGTCAAAGCCAAGGTTTTCAGAGAGTTTCTACTTAAGGTGAGTAAAAACTGGGAAAATTAGACTGGATCACCCAATTCATATGCAAATTTGCATAGGTCAATTGCGATTCTATCTCTTTTCCCAAATCATTTAATAACTAAATAGAGGTCAACACAAAGCGGTGTCCTCCCCTTTTTACCGCGAGTGTCAAACCGCGTACTATTCCTCCCCGAATGTATAGCGAAGACTTACACCGGGCCTGACCATGTCAGAGCCCGGTTTTTTCTTTTTGTTAACTCCACTATTTTATCTCGGCAGTGTCTTAGGGGAGCTTATTGTCATGTCAATTTATGACAAAACAAAATTAAACGCCGAGCAGATTTTAGACCTGCTGGATCAAGCCAGCTCTGCCGGTATCAGTATTTTCGATGAAAATCAGAACTATTTATACCTGAATTCCGCGGGCCTAAAAAATTATGGGATCAATGCGGAAGAGTTTAATATTGGCGACAACCTTTCTAAAATGCACGCCCTCCTCTACAAGAAAGGCCTGCTGAATGACGAAATTGTTGCCAAAAATGAACTCAGCCCTGAGGAACAAGGCAAACGGTCTAAACTCGACAGTTTTTCAAAACTTGTTGAATTCGCTGATGGACGAAAACTCAAACTGACCCGAATTCCCGTTACCGAGAGCCGGACGGTTTCTATTGCGTCTGACGTCACAGATCTTGTGGAGAAAGAAGAGCTTCTCGAAAACTCCTTGGAACTGGGAAAATCAGGGTATTGGGAAATAGACCTCAAAACAAACGAAATTGTTTTGAGCAACACAATGATCAATCACTTTGGAAAAGACCGGATTGAAAAATCCCGAACGATGGGCATTAAAGGGCTGTTATATCTGATGAAAGATAAAGACCGCCCAAAAATTGCCGCCATATTGCGGGATGCACTGAATGGTCAGCCAAAATTTGAATTTCAAGCAAACTCGGAGAATAAGCACGGACAATTGTGCAGTAGCCATAATTACGGCCAAATTGTCAAAGACCAGTTCGGGAAACCTACGCGCATTAAAATCTTCTTTAAAGATATCACCCAGGAAGTTCTCCAATCACAACAATTGGAGCTCGCCAAAGATCAAGCCCTAGCCGCCTCTCAAGCAAAGTCAGAATTTCTCGCCAATATGAGCCATGAAATCCGCACCCCCATGAATGGCATTCTGGGGATGGCAGAGCTGTTGGCCAATTCTAATATTGATGATGTCAACAAAGAACACGTCAATGTCATTTATAAATCAGCAAATGCGTTGCTGGGTATTATCAATGACATTCTGGATTTTTCCAAAATTGAGGCGGGCGCGATGGAACTTGATCCGACGCCATTTAATTTGCGAGAAATGGTCAATGATGTGGCCTCTCTCATGACGCAACCCGCACAGGCGAAAAACCTTGAGCTCATTGTCGATTATGACACCGAGTTCAACAATCACTTTATTGCGGATGGCGGGCGTATTCGGCAAATTGTTACCAATTTAATGAACAATGCCATAAAATTCACAAATTCTGGACATGTGCTTATCAAAGTTTCGGTCGCGGGAACAAACAGTGCCACCAGCATCGTCAATATTCAGGTGAGCGATACGGGCATCGGGATAGAGCCGTCTAAACTAGAAGCCATTTTTGAAAACTTTGCCCAGGCCGATAATAGTACGACCCGGGTATATGGCGGAACGGGTCTTGGGTTATCCATATCCAAAAAACTCGTGGAGATGATGCGAGGCCGAATAAAGGTCGAGAGCACCCTTGGACAAGGATCCACATTCTCACTCAGCATACCTTTACCCAATGATCAAAATGCCCAGAAGCAGGCATTCGACACCCAAATCCTTCAGGACAAGAAAGTTTTGATTGTGGATGATATTGCGGTGAATTGTCAGGTCTTATCCAAGCGTCTCCGGAACTGGGACATGAAACCCGAAACCGTTGAAGATGCCGTAGATGCCCTGACGCTTCTAAAAGAACGCGCCAGTTCAGGCGATAATTTTGACCTCATTATATCCGATTATCTTATGCCGGGGTTAAACGGCATTGAATTCGCCAGAATGCTATCGGGGAATGTTCATATCCCGGATATCCCAGTCTTAATGCTATCCTCATGCGATCAGCCCGAAGCTTCGGCGGCGCTTAGCAAAATTAACATTGATAAGTTCCTCATGAAACCGGCACGGGAAACCGTTCTTTTCGATGCTATGGTCAAAATTCTTTCTAGCAGTGCGGCGGAAACAAACGCCGAAACAACTCATCCTATAACCGAACCTGTGGCAACGCATAAACAGGCGCATATATTAGTCGCGGAGGACTTCCCATTAAATCAGGACGTTATTCGGTTGATGCTAAATGACACGCCATTTGAGCCTATATTTACAGCTAATGGACTGGAAGCTGTCGAAGCCTATAAGAAACAGCCAGATCTATACCCTGTTATTCTTATGGATATATCGATGCCTGTCATGGACGGCTATCAGGCGACTCAGGCTATTTTGGAGTTTGAAAACGCCAACCAATTATCTCATACGCCAATCATTGCTTTGACCGGGCATGCGCTCAAACATGACCGCGAGAAATGTCTGTCGGCGGGATTGGATGATTATTTGTCAAAACCCGTTCGACAGGAATTGCTAATCGCTAAGCTCGAAGAATGGTATTTAAAAGCTGATGAAAAAATGTTGGCTGATAAAGTGCTGATGGCTGGCTAATACAATCGTCTAAGTACAATCTTCACAAAACTTTTGGAGTCTCGCCAAGGCGGAATTTAATACAGGCTCTGACTCCGCATATGATAGACGAAAATAGCCGGGGGCGTGAAACGCCGATCCTGGGACAATCGCGACCAAACTTTCCTCTAGCAGGGCCATGGCGAAATCGACATCCGATGTCAAAACGGTCCCTTGGGACGTGGTTTTCCCCATAAATTTTTCACAATTCGCAAACACATAAAAGGCACCATCAGGTACGGCGCAACTTAAACCTATAGCGTTCAATATTTCGCAAACCAAATCCCGTCTGCGCTGAAATACACCGCGCCAATCCTTTAGGAATTTTTGATCGCCGTTGAGCGCCGCAATGGCAGCATATTGTGCTATCGAATTTGCGTTTGATGTGGACTGTCCCATGACTTTACGCATGGCGGCGATCAGCCATTTTGGCCCCCCGGCATAACCTAACCGCCACCCTGTCATAGCATAGGCCTTGGACATTCCGTTCATGGTCAGGACGCGATCCTTAAGGTCAGGCGCCACCTCTACTAATGTGGCAAAATTAGCCTGCCCATAAGTTAAATGCTCATAAATGTCGTCCGTGAGCACCAAAACATTTTGATGACGACGCAAAATGTCGGCCAAAGCACGGAGATCATCTGAGCTCAAAACACTGCCCGTTGGATTACTGGGTGAATTTAAAACCAGCCACTTCGTCTTTGGCGTTATGGCTTGCTCCAGCAATTTTCCTGTCAGCTTGAAGCCCGTATCGGCCGAGGTTCTGATCACCACCGGCTTCGCCCCGCAAAGTCTGACCATTTCAGGATAAGAGACCCAGCAGGGCGCTGGAATAATGACCTCGTCGCCCGGATTTAACGTGGCGATAAATGCATTAAACAAAATCGCTTTTCCGCCTGGGGCGACACTAATTTCGGCAAGATTGTAATCCAAATTATTATCGCGCCGAAATTTTTGCTGAATAGCCTGTTTAAGTTCCGGAACACCATCAACCGCAGTGTAGCGGGTTTTGCCCGACGCCAACGCCTCAACGGCTGCCGTTTTGATATGTTCGGGGGTTTCAAAGTCTGGCTCACCCTGAGACAGGATAATCACATCTTTCCCTGCCGCCAGCATGGCGCGGGCCTTTTGACTCATCCCGATCGTCGCCGACGGCTGAACCGAATTGATGACGTCAGAGAGGCGATTCTTATCCATATCTGTCCCTAACACGTCCAAAGGCATATCGAAAATTTAATACTTCAGACAGGCTCTTTTTACAGACCTCCCCTTGGCCTTGGGCACGACACGCCTTAGACTTAAAAAATTCGCCGGAATTCTGGCATAATCGTATGAGCTTATTTGCGTGATCACGCCTGACCCATCCACCGGCTTTTCGCCCTACAGGGATCATGAGCCCCTCAATGAATTTTATGAGGACGGCTCTTGGCGTTGGCTGACGGCTGTTATCCTCACAATTTTAGTTCACGTTCTCATCTATCAAGCCATAAAACCCATCTTGGTTATCCCGACCTTTGAAGATAATGAGCCCCCGCCTGTTTTTGTGGAATTGGTAGAACTTGAGCCCGAACCAGAACCAGAACCAGAACCCATTCCTGAACCTGAGCCTTTGCCCGAACCCGAGCCGCTCCCGGAGCCTGAACCTTTGCCTGAGCCTGAACCTTTACCAGAGCCCTTGCCAGAACCATTGCCAGAACCGGAACCTATTCCAGAACCGATCCCAGAACCAGAGCCCATTCCAGAACCAACTCCTGAGCCTCTTCCAGAACCGGAGCCTCTTCCTGAGCCCGAACCTTTGCCGGAAATTGTGCCTGAGCCCCCCGTTTTAGAGCCCCCAGACATCACGCCGGTCGAGGTTGAACCGCCACCGGAAATCATCATCAACGAGACACCGGCCCCGCCAGAATTCGAGGTCATTGCCCCAGAACAACCCGTTTTTGAACAAGTCGAGCCGGATTTTCAGACACCGAGCGAACCGACATTTGAAACGCCGCCTGAACCGGAAATTTCCTTTCCAACGCCGGGCGCGCCCGTCTTTAACAGTCAGGCACCGACACGGCCGGATTTCGACCCTGTTGAGATCGACATTGAAAATCTAACGCCCGGACAACCGGAATTCGAAGAAGTGCCTTACCAAGGGCCGACTCAGATTATCGAACCGTCGCGGCAGGTTGACCGGCCGGATATATTCTCAGCGGACGCACCTGTGGATATGCCGTCCATGCCGCAAATTGTATTTGAGCCGGAACCCACACCGCGCGACCGCCCGGATCGGAATCGCCCGAGAGACGAACCTTCCGATGATGGACCTATCGCGACCAATGCGCCGAGTGTTTTGGCGTCGGACGATCAAGCAGAAACGGTAGAAGAAATCGACCGGGCCGTGCCTGAGGAACAAGCCGATCAGATGATTGATCCTTTGACAGGCCGGCGAGATCCGAGCTTGGGCGGGCCGTTAATCGGCGGCGGCGTAACGCCTCCGAGCGGCGGCACCGCCTTGCCGCCTTCTGGTCCGCGTCGTGATGGAAACTGGACCTATACGGCCGCCCCTGAAGGTATTCCAGGCGGCCAAGGTTTGGAACTTGATATGCGCTGCCGAGAAGCCGGACGGACCCATGAAGACTGTCCCGAATATCTACGTCAATTCCAGGGACGCGGCGCCGATGGATATGAGAGATTTGGAGCCCATTCAACCGCTGGGATACCGTCGCAAGGGGGCGGACGCACGGCTGGCGGCGGCGGCAATGACCCTTATGCAATTGGCGGAGGTAGTGATATCTACGGCACTAGCCCTCACAGTCGGGCTTATGGAATCGGTGACAACTCTGTAAATGCAGGCGGACCTTCCACAACTATTCTTGACGACGGGCCCGAAGTTAATTTGCACCGGGATTACGGACGCCTTCCACCTGAAGGCGATCCAAACCGCATACGAGACTTGATCGGTACAGAAGCCCCGCCGGATTACGACGTCAATGACATCTTAATTCTGCCCGAAGACGAAGACGACGAATAGTTTATTCGACCAAACCATCCGCCTCAATCAAAGCGGCAAACTGACCTAAAGCCCGGTCCAGCCGAGACTCTAGTTTTGCGACTTCTTGAAACTTTATAAGGCGCTGCACATATGGAAATCCGCCTACATCTTTATTGACTTCGAAGAATATGGTGGTGCTGCCATCGGCATTGTCACTCAACAGACCATATGTTGCGCTCGCTATCTTACCATTGAGATTAAGGTCAGACTGCACATAGGCCGGATACTCAACCAGCCTAATTTCCTCTGTCCCGGGAATACAGCTGTCTGTTTCACACAACCAGACAGACTGCTGGCCAATCCCCTCTTCTACGCGATTGACCACAAACCCTTTATGACTTTCTCCATCATGCCAAGGTGACCAAACCTCGTGGCTTTCGAGATTGGATAAATAAGGGAAAACATCTTCAGGCATAGCAAATATGTCGGTTGTCCGCTGAACCTTCACCTCGGAAGAGACGAAAAATCCCGCGCCCGCCGCCAGTACAAATCCGCCAATAATTAGCAGAAATATTCGGATAACCCATTTCATGGCAAAGAGAAAATCTGCTGATTCACCCAAACAGACAAGGGTATCTCGTCAACTTCCAATTTTAGCGGCTAATCTATCCGCAATCATTTTTACTTGATCCGGGTCATCCCCTTCGGTCATGATCCGGATAACAGGCTCAGTACCAGAAGCCCGGATCAGCAAACGTCCCGTATCGCCAAACTCTTCTTCAGCTTGCTTGATGGCGTCTTTAATGTCGCCGCGTTCCAAAGGCGACACACCTTCATAACGCACATTCACCAATAATTGGGGAACCGGGTCAAATAATTGCAGGGCCTGGCTGGCGGGCTTTCCGCTGCGGACCAGAACGGACAGGACCTGAATGGCCGCCAACATACCGTCACCTGTCGGTAGGAAATCTGGCATCAACATATGACCGGATTGCTCGCCGCCGAGATTATAACCTTTTTCCTTCAGGACTTTGGCGACGTGACGGTCACCCACTTTAGTCCGGATAAGATCCAGACCCTTCGCTTTCATCAGCCGCTCTAGCCCCAAGTTTGACATGACGGTGGCCACCAAGGCTGGTTTGGCCAGAATGCCATCTTCGCGCCAACTCAGCGTCAAAGCCGCCATAGACTGGTCACCGTTGATCACATCGCCGTTTTCGTCACACATGATCAGACGATCGGCATCGCCGTCCAGCGCAATACCAATATCCGCCTTATTTACACGGACGGCTTCGCTTAAACCATCAGGATGGGTCGAGCCGCAATTTTTATTGATATTGTGGCCGTCCGGTTGATCGCCCATGACCACAACAGACTTCACCCCTAACCGTCTCATGATGGCCGGCGCGGTTTCGTACCCGGCCCCATTGGCACAATCCAGGACGACGGAAAGGTTAGAAAAATCCGCCTTAGCAGGCACAGAAGAGACAACCGTATCTAGATAAGCTTTGCGCGCAGCTATGTCGTCAACGATGTCACCGGTGACGAGCTCAAACGGCATATCAAAATCCGTTTCCAACAGGGTTTCGATTTCCTTTTGCGTCGCATCGCCAAATTTGCCCCCATCGGGCCCAAAGAATTTGATACCATTATCATGGGCCGGATTATGAGAGGCCGTTACCATCATGCCCAATGACGCCCCTTCGGCCAGAGTTAGATAAGATGTGGCTGCGGTGGGTAGAACACCCAGCCGTTTGACGTGAATTCCGTGAGAGATCAAACCTGTCATCAGAAGGTCTTCAATCCAGAGGCAGGAGCGGCGCGTATCCCGTCCGATCACGACCCGGGAGCCAGGACGGGTCCGCTGCAGGTAACGGCCAATGGCGAGACCCAGTTTCGCGATGGTCTCTTTGGATAGCTTGCCTTCGCCGGCGCGGCCACGAATGCCGTCGGTTCCGAAATACGTCTTCTTCGGTTTTCCTTGCGCCATTACAGACGGTCCGTTTCCTGTTCGTCCTTAAGACGAGTCACGATTTTTTTCACTGCCTGGCTTTCATCCAAATTGACGACCAGCACTTCACCGCCATGAACGATGACGCCCACATTGGTAAGACCCACAATACTGACTGGCGTACCATCAGACTGGACCAGGCAATCGTTTGACCCCTCGCTCATCACGCCCTCGCTGAGCGCATTTCCGTGATCGTCGCTGGCAATTGCCGCGCGGGCCGCCTGCAAAGAGGTAAAAGAGCCGATATCATTCCAACCGATTTCGCAAGGCACGACCGCCGCCCGGTTGGTGTTCTCCATGACCGCGTAGTCGATCGACTCTGACGGACAGGCAGCGAATATGGATTTGTCCAGATGAATAACATTTCCGCTTTGATCGGCCGCCTCATAGGCTTTCTCAGCCTCTTTGGCGATATCGCCCGCGTGCGCCTTCGCCTCGCTCAGGAAAGCTTCCGGTGAGAATAGGAATATTCCGGCGTTCCAGGCGTAATTGCCAGAAGCCAGATAGGATTTCGCCGTTTCCAGATCCGGTTTTTCGCGAAACGCATCAACCTTAAAGACGCCGGCTTCGAGCGTCTCGCCTTGGGCGATATAACCATATCCGGTTTCAGGGCCATCGGGGGTAATGCCGAATGTCACCAGTAATCCGTCCTGGGCGGCCGAGATGGCTTTCTCTATGGCTGCCCGGAAGTTTTCAGGCTTTTTTACGTGATGATCCGCCGGTACGAGCATAACCAATGCCCCGTCTTTTTTCGCCGCATGAACAGCCGCCACGACGGCGCAAGGGGCCGTATTTCGCCCAACAGGCTCAACAATAAAAGCGTCGACGTTTCGGTCGATAGCGGCCATTTGCGTCGCAATCGCGTCCACATGTAACGCATTGCAAATAAACACGGGGTCGGTGAAGCGCTCCCCCTCGAACCGCTCGACAGTTTCCTGAACCATTGTCTGTTCAGTGACCAGCGGTAAGAGCTGTTTGGGATTGGCTTGCCGTGAAAGAGGCCACAGGCGAGAGCCTGCTCCGCCGGACATGATGACCGGAACGATTTTTGTCATGAGAAAACCTCGTGGCTGTTAAACTCTTAACGGGCGTTAGTCGACGCCGTAATATCGCTCAACTTTATAGCCTCTATCTCTTAACATTGCCTGTAGATTTCCCTGATCGACCAAATGGGACATTTCAACAATCGCCAGACCTGTTCCCGTCCCTTCCATGAAATTGACTAATTTGCCGATATAAATCCCGTTCCGGTCCTTGACCAGCTTTTGATAAGCGGAGCTGGGCATTTGCGTGCGAACATTAACCCGGTCGGTTTTCAACTTGCCCACATCGCCTTTTTGCCAGGCCTCGGCTGTCTCGACCATACGATCGCCCAAGGCACTAAAATCACTCAGGGTCCGGTCCAGATATTTTAACTGGGCCTGATCCGTCAAATCTGCCAGACCTCTGACCTGTTGCTCCGGTGAGATCAGGAATTCGATTTTGGCTCCGTCGAGCTCCGCATCCTTGACCAATTCAGCGGTCATCGGGTCATCCACCAGCTCTGCGCCCTCGCCCGCGGCCACTCCCAAAAGGATCGCAGCAAACCAGGGTTTAAAATTGTCGAGGGCACCCGGCGCCATTTCACTGCGCTGGAGCGAGAGATTTAAGAGCTTTTGCCCGTTATCATCCAAAAGCTCCGACAGCTTTGTTCCGTCCTGATAGAATCCCAATTCCTGAGTCAACATCATGGAACGCATCGCGGCCGCATCAGACGTATCGACCTCGATAAAGACGGTCTTGGCCTGATTGGCAGCCAAAGAAATCGCCGGCGTATCCCAGCGCGCGTCGCTCTTGACCATGGGAAGGGAGCCTAGCAAAAATAACTTGCTATCATTGTCCTTGGCCACCCAGACCGCCGGACTGTCTTGAACCGTATTTCCCGTTTCCGCTTCTTCGACCTGTTGCGGCGGTTGACAGGCGGTCAACAACAACGAAACTCCCAACGCAAAAGCTGTGACAATTCTTTTCATAAGACGTCCATTCATTATTTTTTTATCCTCCGGACTTTTGCCGCGTTTTAAAAGTCAAGACAAGACCAAATGTAAATGAATAACATTTTGAAGTCAGCCGTTTCTCCGTAAAACAGAATCCCTACTTGCTAACGGCCATGATTTTGCATAGAGAGTCGTTCGCTCGGATATCCGAACCTACGCACCCGTAGCTCAGCTGGATAGAGCGCTGCCCTCCGAAGGCAGAGGTCATAGGTTCAAATCCTATCGGGTGCGCCATTTTTATGAATTATTTCAA
>CALDSY010000057.1 GCA_937924355.1 uncultured Caulobacterales bacterium | reverse complement strand
GGCGTTGTGATTTCGTCCGAAACAACACCAGCCGTATTGTCAATCGTCCCGGCGTCCACATCAGCTTGCGTGACCGTATAAGTCCCGGTCAGCACGCAGGTCGTGCCTGGTGCCAAGGTCGTGCAAGTATTTGAGCTTGGCGAGATGAGATTGTCGCTAACGATGACATTGTTCAGGGTCGTCGTTCCGGAATTTGTGGCCGTAACTGTATAGGTCAGGACATCCCCAACCGAGATATCTCCGGAACCGTCTCCATCTGCATTGGCAGGGGAAGGTTTCACGATAGAAAGGTCGTCAACAATATTCGGTGTCGCCGTATTCGAGGCTTCAACAGGTGTTGTAATTTCATCCGAGACGACACCGGCCGTATTATCAATTGAACCCGCGTCAATATCGGCCTGAGTTACTGTATAGGTACCCGTCAGGACGCAAGTCGCGCCCGGTGCTAGGGTCGTGCAGGTATTAGAATTTGGCGAGATTAGGCTATCGGAAACGATAACATTATTCAGTGTTGTTGTTCCGCTGTTCGTCGCCGTAATAGTGTAAGTCAGAACGTCCCCAACAGAGATATCACCAGTGCCATCCCCATCCGCATTCGCGGGTGCAGGCTTGACGATAGACAGTTCATCCGTCTGAGCTGGAACCGAAGTATTTGAGGCCTCTACGGGTGTCGTAATCTCGTCCGAAACAACGCCTGCCGTATTATCGATAGCCCCCGCATCCACGTCCGCTTGTGTAACCGTATATGTGCCGGTCAAAACACAAGTCGCGCCCGGTGCTAGGGTCGTGCAAGTATTAGAGCTTGGCGAGATAAGATTATCTGAAACGATGACGTTATTCAGCGTGGTCGTCCCGTCATTAGTCGCCGTGATTGTGTAGGTTAAAACGTCTCCAACAGAGATATCTCCTGACCCATCACCATCTGCATTGGCGGGAGCAGGTTTTACGATGGAAATATCATCCACCTGTGGGATTGATGTCACTTCGGTATCACTAACCGCTGTCGGTATTTCAGTGGACACCACCTCGGCGGTATTACTAAATGTCCCCGCGTCGATATCCGCCTGGGTCAAAGTGTAGGTGCCGGTTAGAACGCAAGTTCCGCCAACCGCTACGGTCGCGCAAGTCGTGCTATTGGGTGCCAAAAGTGGATCCGAGACAACAACATTGGTCAGATCGACATTACCCGTATTATTCGCTGTAATGACATATTCTAATGTATCACCAGCATTATATGTACCCGATCCGTCAACATCCGTATAAGTCGGTGCAGCTTTAACAAGGGTATTTGCCGGAGCCGAAACGAACAAGATATCGTCATTTGTGATGGTACAAACAGCATTGTCTGTAACAACAAGATCAACGGAACCCGCTGTCGCCGAGGAATTTGTGACGGTCCCCTCAGTACATGACCAGGTTCCCTCTGTGTATAAAGCTAAATCAAGTTCAGTTAAGCTATAGGTCCCCGCGCTCAGCGCGACGATAGGCTCGGATGTATAGGTGGTCGTATTTCCAACCGTTGTTCCCGCGTCAAAGGTCAATGATCCTGCATCGGATGCTATGCCGAAATCGGAAACAGTGCCTGTTCCCCCTTCGTCATTGATCACTTCTTTTACAATGGTAATAGATGTCGTCAAAGGCAAGGATACAGGGTCGGACAGCGCGCATTTTGGTCCGTCAATATCTGTTGGAAGACCTGAACCGCCCTGTGCTGCGTTATATCCCACCCCAAATCTAAAAGTCGGAGAGAGATCGATTTGACCATCGCCATCAACGTCACAGGGAATCTGCATCTGAACAATAACGCTGCTGGTCACCAATGAAGATGTATCACCGGCATCGGCCTCGCCGTCCAGGTCCTGAAAAATCGCGTCGCCGCCGGTTTGAACATCACTGAAAAATTCGTGGCTGATAATTTGGCCATTGTGAACGGCGCCGATCACCAGATCATATCGGCTGCTTGCGTTCTGGCTGTAGGTAATATCAAATTCCATTGTCGCAAAGTCAGTTGGCAATGCGCATTGATCGACAAGGGAAAAGGTACTTGTGGCAATACCGGAAATCGTCGCGTCATTCGCGGTACAATTCGGCACCGGATATGGGGTCGGCCCCAATTGCGCCCAGGCCTGCCCGTGCCATGCAAATAGGGTCATCACACACAGACTAATAAAGCCCCGTAAGTAATTAAACGTTTGCGCCATTAAGGTACACCTAACTATCTTTTTTATTGTCTCGTTATTAGGTCTAAATCCTTAAATTATAATGTATTTCTTGCTATTTTTGGTTAAGTGGAAGTTAACTAACCGCCACGTCCCAATGGGCACGAATTCTTAAATATTTTGCGCTAAAAACGTTCAAATTATTCCAAATGATAGGTGGGAAATATGCCAAGATTAACCCTGGAAAAGGTCGAGGTCGAGCAAACCGGCGCTTATAATTTTAAAGATGTCGAACCGTCGATTCACCACGGGTATAATCTGCCCACAATCGAAAAAATGTTGCCCCCGGGGAAACATAAACTTTTGGATGCGGGTTGCGGAAATGGCTATGTGGCCAACTGGTTATCAGAAAAAGGCCACGACGTGTGGGGCTCAGATTATTCCGAGTCCGGAGTAGAAATGGCACAAAGCAATTTTCCAAATTTGACCTTCTTTCAGGCCGATCTTATTGCCGGGCCACCCAAAATTGTTCCGGTTGGAGGTTATGACGGCGTCATTTCCCTCGAAGTCATCGAACATCTATTTGATCCCGAGAAATTTCTAGAAAATCTTTGGACCTCCATCAAACCCGGCGGGTTTCTAATTCTGACAACACCCTATCATGGTTATGTCAAAAATCTGGTTCTATCTCTGGTCAATCAGTGGGATGGACATTTCATGGTGAGTTCCGTTGGCGGACACATCAAATTTTTCAGCCCGAAAACACTCAAGACCATGCTGGAAGAACAAAACTTCAAGCACGAAGCAACCAAGGGCAGCGGACGCGGTCCCCTGCTGTGGTGTTCCATGGTCGCCATGGCCCGTAAGCCCGGGTAACCCCCACCTACCGAAAACCAAGGTGAACCACTGACCGTTTCATATCGTATCCATTGGTGGAGTGGATATAATATGATCAGACGTGTCCTCAATCTTACTTTGCCGTGGCTGATGTGGATATGTTCATCCATGAACCTTTTCACGAGCGCAGCGCGCAGCCCGTCCGCCATGTCGGATGCCAATCCTTCTTTGCTGGTTCCCTCGGGAATCGCCTTTTCGATCTGGCTGCCGATTTTTATCTTGTGTATCGCTTATGGGATTATTCAGGTCCTGCCAAAATACAAAGATGATCCTGTCTTCAAAGACATAGGCTGGTGGACGATTGCCGGATTTTCCGGCGTGTGCTTGTGGGGTCTGGTAAATGGATTTTGGCCCATGGCGAGCGTTCAGATGGCTACGGCCATCATTTTCGTGCCTGTTATGCTGATACTGGTCGCGACCATGTTCAAATTTGATGCCTTGCGACAATCGACCGGTCACAAATGGCCGTTTTCATTTGCTGGCATTTCTATGATTGCGGGATGGTGTTCCATTGCCGTGTTTTTGAACTGGGCACCCCAAGCGTCTGCATGGCTGGGTGAGCTTGGTCTGTCTGCATCCTTGGCTTCGACCTTAATTTTGGGTCTTGCGCTTATCTGGATAGCCGCCATTACCTGGCGGTCCAAAGGAAACGTCGCTTACGTCATTCCGCCTGTCTGGGGGCTTGGCTGGCTAATCGCGAAACGCCTGAACTCAGAACCTGTCTTCAATGACATCGTGATCACTGCCGGGACAGGTATTGTCATACTTCTTGGGGTCTTAGTCCTCGCCAGACGCCGCAGAAGCCTCTGAGCCGCGCAGAGCGCGCCGTATGAGCCATTTCCGGCGCAGACGTACAAATAATAGAATAAATCCTGACAGAACGAGCCCTAGAGCGATAAACGCGGCCCCCACAAGCAAAGGATGGTTGAAGTTCTCCCCATCGTCATAATCCATGACGTGGAGCTTCCAGAAAAAGTCAAAGATCCGCCAGGTCGTCGATCGTCTGGACTTCACCTCGGCGCTATCCGGATGTATGTAAAGCGTCGTATTATCCCGATCATCAAACTTGGCGACCCAAGCCGCGCCCTTGTGGGGATATTCTGTCGGGGGGTGTTCCACATAGGCCACGGAACTGATCTCACCCGTCCCCCCATAATCGGCTTCGGCAATTTCTGTCGCCAGTTCAAATGAAATGGGGGAAAGGATTTCACCGCTCAGACCATCAATAACGAGATGTTTTTCATCCTCTATCATGATCCGCCAGACAGGCCGGTTCACCATGCGCCCCAAAGAGGCAAGATGAACCTTGACGATCCGGTTCATTTTTATGGCTTCTTTCAGCGTAATTATGGATTCGGGTGTTAAGGGAAGGTGCGGTTGTTCGGCAATTTTATGTTCGCCTCGGACTTTCTCGATGTCTAAAATACTGAACACAAGTCCGCCCAGGACCCAAGCTAGGATCTGCAGCCCAATAATCAGGGCAATCCATTTATGAAGTTTCAATGTCCAGCGAAGACCTTTCATCGCTGGACGCTAGAAAATTATGAGCGCTTATTCAACGGTAAAGGCAAAAGATCCACTCATGACGTGGCCGTCATGGCCACGGGCGCGCCAGTCCACCACATAGTCATCTGGCTGCAGCTCAGGGACTTTGACCATAACATGGCTAGTTTCATCTATGCCGGACAAATCAAGCTCTATGCGCTCGCCCGTCAAAGTCGTTAGGTTGATGCCCTTCACCAACATAACATGTCCAAAGTCGACGCCAATCATCGCCGGCGAATGATCCAAAACAGCGCCGTCCGCAGGCATCGTTTTGCTGGACATCATTGTGTGCTCGTCATGGCCAGGTCCATAAGCCGTACTGGAGCCATAGCTGTCTGAGGATCCATAACTGTTTGAGGAACCATAGCCTTCATGATGATCCGCATGCGTTGCAGAATCAGTAGTTTTCTTGTCTTTATCGTGATCATGGGCCAAGGCTGAACCCGCGATCAGAGCGGTGGCCGCAAGGCCTGCAAAGAGAATGCGCATTTTAAGTCTCCTAATCATGTGTTTTTAGCAAATATTTGATTTACGTTCGCTGAACAAATGAATGCTCGCATGTTAATGTCCTTCATGGCCTGATTTCATATCATCAGAACTCATGCCTTCATGATTCATACCACTATGACCGGAATGACCACTGCCATAGCTAGTTCCGCTGCCATGGCTTTTGACGGGCATATGCAGAGTATCCGGGTTGACCCCGTCCCGTTGCAGCTCGTCTGCCGTCGCCAAGCGGGCCATGCCTTTAGGATCATCATACCAGCCGGGATCTTCAAATGAGGTAATACCGTCGCGGACTTTGAAGATCGTAAACATGCCGCCCATAGTGATATAATCGTGGGGTCCTTGCGCGCCCACCATGGGCAAGGAGTTTTCCGGCACTTTCATGTGCCCGCTTTCCACATGAATGCCCATCTCGCCCATGCCGTCATGCCCCATGGTCATATAGTGCGGCAGGAGCGAGGCCATTTGCCCGTCCAGATCTTTCGGATCAACGCCGACCATATTGGGAATATCATGCCCCATCTGGGTCATGACGTGATGCGTCATATGGCAGTGCATGGCCCAGTCGCCCGGGTTATGGGCGACCAACTCAATGGTTCGGGTAGAACCGGTCGGCACTAGTACGGTCGTCTCAGGACGGCGCGCGGATTTTGGTATCACACCGCCATCTGTCATCACTTCTTCAAAGGCATAGCCATGCAGGTGAAA
>CALDSY010000056.1 GCA_937924355.1 uncultured Caulobacterales bacterium | reverse complement strand
CATATGTATCCGCTATTCCACTGGGGGATATCGTCCTGGGCGATTTACGCGGTTCCGGCCGTTCCCATTGCTTACCTGCTCTATGTGCGTAAAAAACCAGTACTGCGGGTCAGCGCTGCTTGTGAAGATTCATTGCCGAAAATGGGGCGCAAAACAGCGATGACCTTGATCGATATTTTTATTATTTTCGGAATTATCGGCGGCTCAGCAACGGCGCTCGGCCTCGGCATTCCTATGGTTTCTGCCCTTGTCGCCGAACTGACTGGCGTTGCTGATGATCGGATGATCAAGCTGGCTATGTTAGCATTATGGGCGGCGTTGTTTAGTTTTAGCGTTTATCGCGGCCTTAAGCGCGGCATCAAGATTTTGGCTGATATCAATCTGTTCCTGGCTCTGCTGGCGATTACGTTTATTTTCGTGGTTGGCCCCACGCTCTATATCCTGAAATTGTCGGTCAACAGTGTTGGCGTGTTTCTAAATAATTTCACTTCGGTTTCGCTTTGGACCGACCCAGTCAGAGGAACATCATTCCCCGAGGATTGGACCGTATTTTATTGGACCTGGTATCTAGCTTTCACAGCATTTGTCGGTCTCTTTATCGCCCGTATTTCAAGAGGACGGACTATCCGTCAACTGATCATAGGCGTACTCACATGGGGTACGCTAGGAACATCTTTATTCCTCATGGTGATGGGCGGTTATGCGTTACACCTGAATGAGGTTTGTGTCGCAGCCCAAGAAGCCGGGAAGGTATGCGGCCTTGATGTGGCGGCAACGCTCAAAGACCAGGGGATGTTCGTCCTGACCGCAAAAATCCTTGCGGGATTACCAGCTGGCAAAGCTGTGCTCTTTCTCTTCATAATATTGAGTACAATCTTTTACGCCACAAATGTGGACTCCGCAGCCTATGTTATGTCGAGTATCTCGTCCAAGGATCTACAAAGCCATCAGGAGCCACCGCGACTCAACCGTCTGGTCTGGGCGCTATTGCTTGCGCTCATTACGGCAGGTCTGGTCATGGTGGACAAAGTCAAAATTATTCAATCGGCAACAATTATCAGCGCGCTTCCACTGGTACCCATCGTGCTTCTGATGTGCGTGTCACTGGTTCGGTGGCTCAACGCCGATTTCGGCCACACGAAAGCGGAGAAAATCCTGACAATCGATGATCAGCGATAATTTTCAAGAGCTGGGCCCAAGGCTTCTTTAAGCGGGTCAAGCCAAGGCTCAAAGTTTTTCCACTGTTCTAGGCCAGATTTAAAGATCGGCTGGCGAACCTGTTCGGAACTGGCCGTTCGGACAGAGCGTTCCGTCTTGTGAAATTCCACACAAGCCTCTTCGAATGGGAGTTCAAGATAGTCGAGCATGCGGCGAACCTGGGTTTCTGTATCTGCCACAACATCCTCGTATTGCACCCGCAAGATTTTACCCGGCAGCATATTATCCCAATGCGCCATCAGATCCACATAATCCCGATAATATCTACCGATTTGCTCCAGCCCATAGGTAAACTCCTGCCCTTCAGCAAAGAGCTGTTTGAAACCAGAGAAACAACAGGCCATGGGATGGCGTCGGGCATCTATAATTTTAGCATTTGGAAGTATTAGATGAATTAAACCGATATGACGGAAATTATTCGGCATTTTATCAATAAATAACGGCGCATCTTCGCGGTGAATTCGGGTTTCCTCAATAAAAGCTTGGCCATATTTTTCGAGGTCTGACGCCGATAGATCTTTCAGGTTTCGCGGGTATTCATTATCGGTCCCAAGAGAGCGTCTGGTCAATTTATTTGCAAGCGATAGAATATTGGGAAGCTCTAACGTACCATCAATCTGACTATGTGAAGCCAAAATTTGCTCCAACAAAGTGGACCCCGCTCGAGGCAGTCCAAGAATGAAAATCGGATCCTTGGCATCATGGCCCCGTCCCGATTTTTCTTTAAATAACGCCGCGTTGCAGGCGTCTTTTTGCGCTTGCAAATCCGCGGTCATGCGTTCGGAATTATAACGGCTTAAATTACGTTTATTAGCATTTCCCTCGTCATAGTAACGAAAGGCCGCTTCGTAATCCTTCTGATCCTCATAGGCTTTACCCAATGAAAAATTGAGTTGTGCCCGGTTCTGTAGATTCAGGTCCCCGGATCTCAAAACCTTTTCCATTTGGCAAATTTCATCATCCAGGAATCGATAGGTTTTCAGATTAGCTAAAGAAAAATAGGCCTCGCCGTAATCCGGCTTATATTTGAACGCATCCCGGTAGCACGCAATCGCCTCATCCTGCTGCCCATAGGTTTTCAACGCATGGCCTTTCGAGATCAGAGTAACTGGGTCTTGGGGAACTTTTGCCAGAACTTTGTCAAACAAGACCATAGCGTTTTCGTAATCGCCGACCTGTAATTGCTGAATCGCTAGAATGGATTGCAGCATAGGATTATCAGGCAGGATTTCGTTCAACGCTTCTGCGTGTTTGAGAGCTTTTTCCGACTTTTGGACCGATTTTAAAAAACTAACGTAATCAATAAGCACGGCAATGTTTTTGGGCTCAAGCTCCAAAGCCGTATCATATAAAAATTCGGCCTCATTATTCGCCCCCAAACGGCTGGCAATATCGGCTAGAAGGCGCATGCCCTCTACATTGCGCGGGTCTTTCATCATATAGGATTTGCAAACCTGCTCGGCTTTGACCAACTTCCCTTCGTGCAAGAGATTGGTCGCAATGTGTAACTCACGTGGTAAAGCCGTAAGTCGGTCATGAAACCCCATGGCATTTCGAGCTTCAACTGTCCGGCCCATTTCGTTCAGAATTTCTGCTTGTGCCCGCCAACTGGCCTCTAGACCGGGGTTGAACTGGCAGGCCTGCTGGTAGCTTTGTAGCGCGCGGCCCCTATCGCCCTTGGCTAAAAAAATATGAGCTTGTTCCTGATAAGCCCGACCATATTCTGGCGCGGCGGCTTTCAAGTGGCTCAAGGTTTTCAGTGCGCCGGGGAAGTCTTGTTTATAGCGTTGTGAGACAGCTGTGAAATATAGCGCTTCCATATGGTCCGAGTTGTCTAACAGGATAGCCTCACAAATCTTGACGGCATCGGAAAACTTACCTGATTGCAGCGCGAGCTTGGCTGCCTGCAAAGCCTTTGCATGACTTTCCGTTTCTTCCTGAACTCTGGTCAATGAGGTCTCCAAATTAAAAAGGCATCCGCGAGGGATGCCTTCTTTAACTTAGTCAGTGAGAATTTCCTAGAAGGAACTCCCAAATGGATTAATCGTCGCCAAACTTATAACTGGCCCGAACACCGATCGTCCGTGGACGATTAATTGTGATCCGGTCTCTGTTATAAACGTAGTTGTTAGCGATTTGTGCGCGTTCGTCGGTAATGTTATCAACGAAGAGCTCCAAGCCCAATCCATCATTGGTGAAACCGGCTGCGGCTCCGAACAAGGTATAGCCATCGATTTTCTGACGATTGATCAGCGTCAGATCAGAAAACTTCGATGTCGACGTGTTCGCATTACCTTGAACATACGGAGAGAAACCATCGCCATTTCCGAACTCGTAACGAGCATTTAGGTTACCCTGGAAGCTTGGCGCAAAGGCCAGCTTGCTGCCTTTTGGTGCAATGGTAATGGACGGTGTACCGCCATCAGCACCGAGCAGGATTTCGTCGACTTGAGCATCCAAAATCGACACTGCTGCATTTACGGTCAGGCCTTCAATACTGGATGGTGCCCAGATCATGTCAGCTTCTAAACCCTTCACGCTTGCGTTAGCCGCATTGGAACCCACAAACAAGTTCGTCCCGAGATTGACCGGATCGAAAACAGATGTCTGTAGACCGGCAATGTCGACGTAGAACGCACTACCGTTGAACTGAATCTGATTGTCCGCAAATCTGGTCTTCCAACCAAATTCGTAGTTCGTCAGTTCGTCAGTATCGACGAATGGCTGCACGAGTGGTGCAACAGCTGCTGGGCGATTCAGGACACCCGGACGGAAACCTTCTGAGTACGTCAGGAAGAAAAGTTTCCCATCAGTTGGTTCGTAGCTGATATTACCTTTAAGGATAACACCCTCACTGACCGCCTTATCGATTGGATCAAAGGGCAGATCCGTTGGAACACCACCTGCGCGTGCACGGGCACCACCCTGATAGTTAAGGAAGGTGGAATTACCATCGAAGATATCGTCAAGATCGAAACCTTGATCCAAATCACCGGTGTTACCGCCGCCACCGTTGGAAATGTTGTTGGAGCTTCCAAGGAAGTCCACGCGAACATCATAATATCTAGCCCCTGCGGTTACGGAGATTTGTTCCGTGACATCGAATGTGCCCTCGGCGAAGAAACCAAGCTGTTCATCGGTCCGTGTGATATCGTTGATGAAGATCACGCCCGGATCCCGTGGGTTCGGGTTAATCCGCGTTGAAGAACTAATCGGCGCGTTCGGGAATTGGAAACCCAAGAAGCCCGGCGTCGCATTACCGCCGAAGTTTGGTTGTGAGCCTGGATAGGTAAAGTCAACCTGCTCTTCATTGGTCTGATCGCTGTAATACGCACCCACTGTCGCCCGCACCCGCTTGTCAGCCGGTGTGTTGAACCGTAGCTCGTGTGTCCACGTATCGGTAGAGTTCTTGATGTCCGCAAACATTCTTGGGTCATTACACTCACCTGTTGGCCCGGCATTTCCGCCCGCGTAATAGATGTTGTAATAGTTACAAGTATAATACGGGATAAATGGCCCGATAAAGCTGTAATCAGAGTAGTCAACACGCTGATCGAAATCGTGCTTGTTGAACGCACCCGTGTAGACAGCCTCAAGCGCGCCAAGTCGACCTTCGAGTGTCCAAGCCGTGTTGGAAACATCGTCGTCCAATTTTTCATCAACGAAACGCTGGATTGACAGCAAGTCTGAGTCAATCGAAGGGTCGGCAAAGAAGACACCATCAGCTTTGATGTTTTGAGTATGGTTGGCGATCGTTAAATTCCAGTCGTCACTAAACTCATGATAGAGACCTATCCGAAAACCTTGATATCTAGCATCGTTATGGTTTTCCTCAACGAATTGTGAGTTATCTGCTGTTCCGCCGTTCAATCCATCAAAGAAACCTGCATCACCTGGCTGCAAGCCAAAACGGGAGCCTTGGGGTGGTGTTGATAAGACTTCACCGTTTGAAAGCACTGTTCCCTCTGGGGTGAAAGCAATATTGTTTCGGATATCAGCAACGCCAGGGACGTTATCGATATAGCCGCCCTGTTGATCGTAAAAGAATGTAGCTCGAGCGGCAGTTTTCTCGCCAATCGGAACATTGTAGGTCGCCTCAATTTTGAAGCTTTCGTCCCCGCTTTTTGTTGTCGCAACGCTCGTTCTAAAGATCGCCTCTTCTGTTTCAAGCTTAGGCTTGTTGGTGATCAGTCGGACCACGCCGGCCTGGGCACTGGCACCGAAGAGCGTACCTTGCGGTCCAGGAAGCACCTCAACCCGGTTCAGATCAACGGCATAAACATCAAGGTTACGACCAACCTGTGTCACTGGCTGCTCGTCAAGATATAGCGCAACGTTTGGCGCAAGACCGGCAGCCACACCCGTTGTCGTATTCGCTGCAGAAGCTGAAATACCCCGAATAAAGATTGTACTCTGCCCCGGGCCAGCCGTCGCCGCGTTAACATTCGGCAACTGAATCAGATAATCCGTGAAGATATCGACATTGTTCTGCTCGAGCGTTTCTTCTCCCAAAGCCGTTACGGCCAAAGAAATGTCCTGCGCACTTTCGGCCCGCTTCGTAGCTGTAACGATGATTTCATCGACCTGCGCTTGAGCGGGCGATGCAATTAGCGCCAACGACAGTCCGGAAAAGGCTGCGCAGCGCAAAAGATCTTGTTTATTCATAAAATTCCCCAGAGGCTATTAATTATAAAGAGAGTCGCTACAGATGAATTCACACAAATTGACCGCTAAGCCAACTAATAAAGTCGATAAATAATGATTATAAAGTTTAATGTTGCAGGAATGACACGACACCTATGAGATGTTGCTATATTAGCTGTCGAGCAATTAGCTTCAGGGTTTGAATAATATGAGTCAACCTAATATAGTCATCATCATGGCGGACCAGCTCGCGCCGCATTTTACGTCGACCTATGGCCACCCCGTCGTCAAAACCCCCCATCTGGACGCCCTTGCCGCCCGTGGTATGCGCTTTGATGCTGCCTATTGTAATTCGCCCTTGTGCGCTCCGTCGCGCTTTTCCATGATGTCAGGGCAGCTGATTTCTAAAATCGCCGCTTACGATAATGCCAGCGAGTTCAGCGCCACAATCCCGACCTTCGCCCATTTCCTGCAGCTTATGGGCTACCGGACATGCCTATCGGGCAAAATGCATTTTGTCGGGCCAGACCAACTTCACGGTTTTCAAGACCGTGTGACAACAGACGTCTACCCGTCTGATTATGCCTGGACGCCAAATTGGGAGCTTCCCGATGAGCGCATCGACAAATGGTATCACAATATGGACTCTGTCCGCGAAGCGGGCATGGCCGCCACCACATTCCAGATTGAATATGACGATGAGGTTTGCTTCTTCGCCAAACGCAAAATTTTTGACTACGCCAAGCATAAACAAACGCCGTTTTGTATGGTCGCCAGCTTCATCCACCCGCATGATCCTTATGTAGCGCGACCAGAATGGTGGAACCTTTATGACCATGACGAGATTGACCTGCCAACCCATATGCTGGGGCCAGAAGAACAAGACCCGTTCTCTCGCCGCCTGATGGACGGCATCGAAGCCAGCTCGGTTGCGGTGACGGATGATGAAATTAAGAACGCCCGACACGGCTATTATGCCAATACGAGCTATTTCGACAGCAAAATTGGTGAACTCGTCCAGACACTCGAAGAAGCGGAAGTTCTGGATAATACCATTATTATCGTCACAGCCGACCATGGCGACATGCTGGGTGAGCGCGGCCTCTGGTATAAGATGAATTTCTTTGAGCACTCTACCCGGGTACCTTTTGTCGTAGCCGGCCCTGGCGTTATCCAAGGCGTTAGCGATAACGCCATGTCGCTGGTTGATTTACTGCCAACATTCCTCGACCTCGCTGAAACCAACGACATCAAACGTCCGGATCTGGGGGTCGAACTGGACGGACGCTCTCTCGTTCCTCTTTTTAAGGGCAAAGACGATAAGAGCGAAGCCATTGGCGAATATTGTGCCGAGATGACCGGCCATCCCGTTTTCATGATACGACGGGGTGATTTCAAATATGTTCATTGCGACAGCGACCCGCCCCAGCTCTACAACGTGCCTACTGACCCGCTGGAGATGAATAATCTGGCGGGTGACCCGGCCCATAAAGAGCTGGCAGATGCCTTTGCCAAAGAAGTCGCCGAGACCTGGGACGGCGAAGCACTCCGACGTGACGTCATCGCCACGCAGAAACAAAGACGTGCCATTTATCAGGCCATGGAAAAGGATGGCAGCGTTCATTGGGACTACAACCCGCCGCGCGAAGCCTCGCAGGAATATGTACGCAATCACATGGACTGGACCGTGGCCGCTGAAACCAACCGATTCCCGCCGCCCAAGCGCAAAACATGACCGTAAAAATTCAGGATTTACATCGGGTTCGCCAAGGCTACCATCTGGAAGCGGGACGCACCTATTCTCTGAATTCTGAAGCTTATACAGACCCACGCTGCTTTGATGTTGAGCAAAAATCCCTTTTTTCTAAAAACTGGATTTGGGTTTGCCATGTAGAGAAATTACGCGAACCCGGCGCGTATGTAGCAATGGAAGTCGCTGGGCACCCTATCTTCCTAACCAGGGACAAAGTCGGCAAACTTCGCGGGTTTTATAATGTTTGCAAACACCGCGCCCATCCATTGTTGTCAGGCGAAGGTAAAGCCAAGCTTCTCACCTGCCCATATCACGCCTGGGCTTATGATTTGACCGGGCAGCTTGTCCGCGCACCGCACACAGAAGACCTGCCCGGTTTCGACACAAAAGAGATTTGCCTAGACCAAATCTCGGTCGAAAAATTTTGCAGTTTTATCTATGTGAACTTAGACCCAAAGGCCGAGCCACTTGCCAAACAATCTGGCGACCTCGGGAAGGAAATCATGCATTGGGCGCCTGATATAGCTGAGCTGACTTTTGGGCATCGGCTCACTTATGACATCAAATCCAACTGGAAGAACGTGGTCGATAATTTCCTGGAATGTTATCACTGCCATACGGCACACAAAGACTTTGTTTCGCTCGTGGATATGGATACCTACAAGGTCACGACGCATGGCATTTATTCCAGACATATGGCCGAAGCGGGCACGTCTGAAAACTCAGCTTACAATGTGTCCAATGCCTCCGTGCGCACCCATGCGCTTACAAGCCGCTCTGTGGCGTGAGGCGCTTTACTTGATTGAGAGCGGCGTGGCCTCCGTCGAGGATGTAGACAAAGCCGTCTGGGCCGGCCCGGGCCTGCGCTGGGCGGCTATGGGACCACACATGTTGTTTAATCTTGGCGCAGGCGACGGCGGTATGGAAGAGTTTTGCGATCGCTATACTGATAGTTTTCACACCTAGTGGGACTACATGGGCGATGCACGATTGTCGCCTGACCTCGCAAAAACACTGTCTGACGGATTGAAAAAAGCCTCTCACGGGAAAGATCTGGAGACATTGTCAATTGAACGCGATCGAAAGATTCTTGGTATTCTAAAATCCAACCAACGCAAGCTTTGATAATCTAAAACAGTTATCCCGTAGTCTTAATTTTGCTAATCGGTCTAGCGGTTAAATCCTGGCCTGCTATGTTCACGGTGATTTGATCATCGACCATCCACTCCTGGGCCCGCGTGACGCCGCAGAATTCGTTTATTTGGGCGACGCTTCGCTCATGGATCGACCAGACCCGAATACCGAAAACGCTCAAGAGCTTTTCTACAAATATCTTTATTTGCGGGGCAATCCAGCCGGGGAGCACACGGAACTCTGGTATCATGAACAAGGCGACCGCTCATGGCTGATCCTGACTCGAAATACAGTCACCCATGAAATCACTCATGTCGAATTGGCGAGTCGGTCAAAATGAGTCTTGTTGACGAAACGCAAAAGCTCAACTTCACTTTTGACGGGAAAGCTTATCAAGGCCTTGAAGGTGACACGCTCGCATCGGCGCTTCTCCGAAGCGATGTCAAATTGGTGGGCAGATCGTTCAAATATCACCGACCACGAGGCTTTCTGGGCGCAGGGACTGACGATCCCAATGGGCTCGTGGAAATTCATGATAATGATGTTTGCGAACCCAATCGACAGGCCACTACGATCAAGCTCTTTGACGGTTTAGTTGCCAAAAGCCAAAATCGCTCCCCAAGCCTCGGTTTTGATGTTTTGGCCATTAATGATTGGCTATCACCTTTTTTATCTGCGGGATTTTACTACAAGACTTTTATGTGGCCCAAAGCCTTTTGGGAAAAAGTTTATGAACCAACCATTCGCCGTGCCGCCGGATTAGGACGTCTCATCCAGGAGCCCGACCCAGATCATTATGACAAAGGTTTTTTACATTGTGATATCCTGATTATCGGTGGTGGCCCAGCAGGGCTGATGACAGCGTTGAACGCAGGACGGTCCGGCAAACGAGTTATTCTGGCCAATGATGACTTTGAACTGGGCGGAAGACTCCTGTCAGACCCCATTGAAATTGATGACGCGCCCGCTCTGGAATGGGTTAAACATTCTGTCGCTGAGTTACAATCCATGGACAACGTTAGGATACTGGAACGCACCAGCGTCTACGGCGTTTTTGATCACGGCATTTACGGAGCCCTCGAAACCAAAACAGATCGGATAGGCGCCCCGGGAGCGCGCATGGTCTTGTGGAAAATATTCGCACGGAAATCCATACTTGCAACGGGAGCCACAGAGCGACCCATAGCATTTCCGAACAATGATCGACCCGGCATTATGCTGGCCGGGGCGGTGCGTACATTCCAGAACAGGTTTAATGTCAACTGCGGAAGCGCCACAACTTTATTTTTCAATAACAACAATGCCTTATCGACGATTTCCGATGTCCAAATTGATGCCAGATCCGGTCGTCATGTAATTAACACATCAGGCCGGAAAGCATTGAATTTCATTACCCTCAATGATGGTTCGGAAATCTCAACAGATTGCCTTGCTTTGAGTGGCGGTTGGAACCCAAATGTCCACCTTACCTGCCATAAACGCAGCCGCCCTGTCTGGAGCGAGGAACGGGCTTGTTTCCTGCCGGATACCGCAACATTACCGCAGGAAATGATTGTTGCGGGCGCGGCAAATGGGGCGTTCACAATTTCCGAAGTTTTCGAAAGCGCAGAAAACGCGTCAAAAGCCATGGAGTTGAACTCAGGCAAAACACCAAAAACTGAGGGACCTAATTACGAAATTAAACCCTTCTGGCATGTAAAATCCAAAAAGCGTTCTTGGGTCGATTTCCAAAATGATGTGACCTCAAAAGATATCACCCTTGCCCATCAGGAAGGGTTTTCTTCCGTTGAGCATGTGAAACGCTACACCACACTTGGCATGGCGACAGATCAGGGACGGACGTCCAACGTCGTTGGGCTGGCAATCCTCGCCGAAGCTACAGGACGAACGATTGCCGAGACCGGTACAACCATATTTCGCCCGCCCTACACACCTGTGCCATTAGGCGCCTTTGCTGGAGCCCACAAAGGCCAGCATTTCAAACCCACCCGCCTGACACCCAGCCATGATTATGCGGCGGAAAATGGTGCTGTATTCGTAGAAAGTGGATATTGGAAGCGGTCTCAATGGTTACAACGTCCAGGAGAGCAAGGTTGGCGCGACAGCGTTGACCGTGAAGTCGTCACCACGCGATCTTCTGTCGGCATATGCGATGTCTCGACGCTGGGTAAAATAGACATTCAAGGCAAAGACGCCGGTAAGTTTCTAAACAAAGTCTACGTCAACACCTTCAGCACATTAAAACCCGGTCGATGCCGCTATGGATTGATGCTGCGCGAGGACGGGATTGCCATGGATGACGGCACAAGCGCTCGCCTGTCCGACACGCATTTCGTAATGACGACAACAACTGCCAATGCCGTGAGGGTGTTCAGGCATTTAGAGTTTGTCCGGCAATGCCTGTTTCCGGAAATGGATGTACATTTGATTTCAACCACAGAGCAATGGGCGCAATATTCCATCGCAGGACCTAACGCCCGTAAACTTCTGCAAAAACTTATCGACCCTGAATATGACATCTCCAATGAGGCGTTTCCATATATGGCCTGTGCCAATATCTCGGTTTGTGGCGGCACGAGAGCCCGTCTGTTCAGGCTCTCATTTTCAGGCGAACTGGCTTATGAGCTGGCCGTTCCCCGGCGATTTGGCGATGCGCTTATTCGTGCTTTGATAGAAGAGGGTGAAGAATTCGGCGCCTGTCTCTACGGAACCGAAGCCCTCGGCGCCATGCGTATCGAGAAAGGCCACGCTGCAGGGAATGAGCTTAATGGTCAGACATCCGCCTTGCATTTGGGATTGGGTGGTTTTGTCTCCAAAAAGAAAGACTGTATAGGTAAGGTGCTGTCGCAGCGCCCGGGCTTAACTGATGATAACGGCTTGCGACTGGTTGGGTTTAAAACGGTGGATCCCAAGCAATCGCTCACCAATGGCGCACATTTTATCAATGAAGGCGACCCTCGAACAGCCGAACATGATCAAGGACATATGAGTTCTGTTGCCTGGTCTCCAGAATTGGACTGCTATGTCGGGCTAGGATTCTTGAAAGGTGGCGACAAACGAAAAGGCGATGAGCTCTGGGCCGTGGATTTCGTGCGCGATCACCACGTCAAAGTCAAAGTCGTCAATCCGCATTTTGTCGATCCCGAAGGGGAGCGGCTCCGTGTCTAAATTTCTATCCCAAACGCCTTTTGGCGGCCTTGAGAAGAATTTCAAAGGCGTTGCATTGAAAGAAATCTTCGGGATTGAAATCGTTTCCATGGCGGTTGCCAAAGGTCAATCCAGTGAATTTTCTAAAAGGTTCAAAAAACAATTAGGTGGTAACCTGCCAGAGCCTGGTAACTGGATGACAACGAAATCCGGGAAAATACTCTGGACAGGTCAATCACAATATTTCCTATTTTGCGATGGGGTCGATGAAGGGCTGGATGAAACTCTTAAAGCCCCCTTCCTAGACATTGCTTACTTGACCCTACAAACTGACGGCTGGGCCGCACTCCAGATATCTGGCCCAAAGACCCTCGACGTTTTAGAACGATTTATCCCTCTGGATTTACGTGCTTGGGAGGTCGGACAGGGTACGCGAACATCTGCTCACCACATTAGCGTCATCGTTTTAAAAACCGGCGACGAGACCTATCAATTGCTAGCTCCAACAAGTTCCAGCAAAACCTTTTTAGAAGCGCTCGATCATATTATTGAAAACGTTTTATCGAATTAGTGTTTTTCGCAAACGACTTGGCGTGTACCCAAACTCCGAAGAAAAAGCGCGGGTCATAGCACTTGCGCTTCTATAACCTGAACGTACTGCGATGTCAGAGAAGTGTGCGTTCGTGTTTTCGACCATATCCCGAACCGAATTTAACCGCAGACGTTTATAGACTTGACCGGACGGCATAGAAAACTCGGCTTTAAAGGCGCGTTCCAAAAACTTCGGATGAACCTCCAGTCTTTGGGCAAGTTCTGTCACTTTTATGGGGTGTTCTAGATTGTCCCGCATGATCGCGATGGCTTTACGAGTCAGAGCCAATCCAGACAAACTATTATCCTCCACATCTGCGTTGAGTGACAGTGGGCGTTTAAAGAGACTTTCCACATCAAAGCGAAGCTGAGCGCCACAATCCTGAGCGATTAAATAAAGCATAAGATCAAAAGCGGCCATAGCCCCACCGCAGGTCCGCATTTTATCATCATGGACAAAGGGCCGGTTTTCGACATTGACCGATAAGAACTTTTCTTCAAATCTCGACATCACATCCCAATGGATTGTCGCTTTTCGTCCATTCAGCAGCCCCGCCTCAGCCATGAGCCATGCCCCGGTATCCATGCCGAACACAGTCCCCCCGTCATATACATGTCGGCGCATGAGATCCCCCAAAGCCTTCGTGTATATCGTATCATAGCTATAGCTGGAGATTAGAAAGAGCCGTCTGCTTTTGGCAGCCATTGTTAATTTCCCGTCGGGAAGGAGTGTCATCTCGCTCGATGATTTGACAGGTGCCCCATCTATCGAAAGCATCTCCCAAGTAAAAAATTTACGCCCTAGAACATGATTAGCCGCTCTCAATGGTTCAATCGTATTGGACAGACAGAGATTCGAAAAACCGTCAAACAAGACAATTCTAGCATGGATCGGGAGTGTCTTTTTTTGCATATTTAATGTCTATTATTGTCAATTATAAAAATCAATAACGACTAGACTTAAGTCTAAATAAAAGGGGAATTTCCATGCCTTTAACGATCAACAAGAATGTATTTATCACCTGTGCTGTAACTGGAGGTGGTAACACACAAGACCGTAATCCGCATGTTCCCCGTTCGCCCGCACAAATTGCCGAGAGTGCTATCGCCGCCGCCGAAGCTGGCGCCGCCGTGGTGCACTGCCATGTTCGCGACCCAGAAACGGGAGTAGCATCACGCGATCCCAAACTTTACCGGGAGCTCACAGAACGTATCAGAGACTCAAAAACAGATGTTGTCCTAAACCTGACAGCGGGTATGGGCGGTGATCTGTTTTTAGGTCCGCCGGAAAATCCGCTAGATTTAAAACCTAATACAGACATGGGCAGCGCGGAAAGCCGCATGGAGCCCATCGCCGATTGTCTACCGGAAATCTGTACACTCGATTGCGGCACAATGAATTTCGCCGAAGCCGATTATGTTATGACCAATACGCCTGGCATGTTGACAGCTATGGGCAAGATGATGACAGACCTAGGTGTCAAACCCGAGATCGAGGCCTTTGATACGGGTCATCTGTGGTATGCCAAACAATTGGTCAAAGACGGCGTACTGGATAGCCCGGCATTGGTGCAGCTCTGCATGGGCATTCCCTGGGGCGCGCCGGATGATATGAACACTTTTATGGCCATGGTGAATAATATTCCCGAGGACTGGAACTGGTCGGCCTTCTCTATTGGCCGCAATCAGATGCCATTTGTGGCTGCTGCTGTGTTAGCGGGTGGCAATGTGCGAGTTGGTCTCGAAGACAATATCTGGCTGGAAAAAGGCGTCCTGGCCACCAATGAGAGTCTGGTACAAAAGGCGGTCGGGATTATTGAGCGTATGGGTGCTAGTATAATGACACCAGCCCAAGTTCGCGAAAAACTAGGTCTGACAAAGAGAGCTCCAGCTTAATGTCATCTGCAGCGATCATAGGTGGCGGAGTCATTGGCGGCGGTTGGGCCGCCCGCTTTTTGTTAAATGGTTGGGATGTCGCCGTTTACGATCCAGACCCCAAAGCTAAGCGTAAGATTGGCGAGGTTATCGACAATGCCCGGCGCGCACTGCCCGCACTTTATGATCATGCACTTCCAGAAGAAGGCCAGCTGACCTTTCACGATGATTTGGAGCTAGCCGTCAAGGACGCAGATTGGATTGCTGAGTCGGTGCCGGAACGCTTGGACATCAAACAGAAAATTCTGGGTCAGATCGAAGCCACCGCAAGACCAGATGCTATTATTGCGTCAAGCACATCAGGTTTTAAACCGAGCGAACTCCATGAGGGACGCTCTACGCCTGAACGCATCATCGTCGCCCACCCATTCAACCCCGTCTATTTGATCCCATTGGTTGAGCTTGTAGGCCCTGAAGCAACCGTAGAAAAAGCCCAAAACACATTGAAATCATTGGGTTCTTACCCGTTGCACGTCCGCAAGGAGATCGATGCCCACATTGCGGATCGTCTGCTAGAAGCGGTTTGGAGAGAAGGCTTGTGGCTGATTAATGACGGTATCGCTACGACCGAAGAAATCGACGCGACCTTTACTTATGGTTTCGGTCTGCGTTGGGCGCAAATGGGCCTGTTTGAGACCTATCGTGTGGCTGGCGGCGAAGCGGGCATGGCACATTTCATGGCACAATTTGGTCCATGCCTGAAATGGCCCTGGACCAAGCTAATGGATGTCCCTGAGTTGACCGACGAATTGGTGCAGCGCATTGCAGATCAATCGGATGATCAGTCCGGTGCCTATACCATACGCGAGCTGGAGCGTAAGCGCGATGACAATTTGGTGGCAATTATGAGGGCGCTTAAAACCCGCGATTGGGGCACCGGCGCTTTACTTAATCAGATGGACCAAAAACTATCCAATGCCGCCCCTACTCCTTCTGGATATTTCCGATCCGTCAATCGCAGTGTTCCCGTCGATTGGACAGACTATAATCTCCACATGAATGAAGGCCGTTATGGTCAGGTGTTCTCCGATGCCGCTGATGCGGTGATGATCGCCATTGGGGCTAATGCAGATTATATCAAATCCGGGCAGTCTTATTTTACGGTAGAAACCAAGGTTAACTATCTCGAGGAATGCGTAGCCGGTGACAAGTTCTTTGTGGATAGCCAGATCATCCTAGCTGATGGCAAGAAGCTGAAACTGGCCCATAAAATGTGTGCCGAGGACGGATCAGTGATCGCCACTTGTGAGCAGTTCCTTTTGCATGTGGACCTCACCACCCGCAAATCCTGCCCGCCTCGGGAAGAACTTGAGAAAAACATGATAACAATGGCGGAGATTCACGCCGCGCTACCCGCTTTATTGGAGAGCTGATATGGATTTTGGCCTCACTGAAGAACAGGAACTCATCGTCGCGACCACGCGCGCCTTTGTAGAGAACGAACTCTACCCGCACGAGGCGGAACTAGAACGTACAGGTGTTTTGCGCCCGGAATTGGCGGAGGCGCTTAAACAAAAGGCGATTGCCGCGGGGCTTTACGCGGCCAATATCCCTGAGGAGTTTGGAGGGGTTGGCCTCGATACGCAAACCTGGCTCCTATATGAAAAAGAACTCGGAAAAACGTCCTACGCCCTGCATTGGACCTGTGTGGCGCGGCCTTCCAATATCCTCTGCGCTGGGACTGAGGCCCAACGCCAAAAATATCTAGGGCCCTGCCTCCGGGGCGAGAAATCGGATTGTCTGGCCATGACCGAGCCTGGTGCCGGTTCTGACCTAAGAGGTATGAGTGCCACTGCCCGCAAAGACGGTGATGACTGGGTGCTCAACGGCACTAAACACTTCATAAGCCATGCGGATAGTGCGGATTTCACAATCACCTTTATGGCCACAGGCGATGAAGATACACCGCGCGGCAAGAAAAAGCTTATATCGGCTTTTTTCGTCGACCACGATCATCCCGGCCTGACCATTCGCGATGGCTATAACAATGTCTCTCACCGGGGCTATACCAATTCTATTCTGGAGTTTGATGATTGCCGTATCCCGGCGGATGCAATGCTCGGAGACGTCCATAAAGGCTTCCAAGTGGCCAATGACTGGCTAGGCGCGACCCGTCTGCAAGTGGCCGCCACCTGTTTGGGGAGAGCGGAACGGGCCTTTGATCTGGCCGTGCAATATGCGGCCGAGCGCGAACAATTTAATCAGAAAATTGGCAAGTTTCAGGGCGTCTCTTTCAAGCTGGCAGACATGGCCACGGAAATGAAAGCGGCCGAGCTACTCGTTCGCGAAGCCGCATGGAAATATGATCAGGGCACTTGCACCGATATGGACATGGCTATGGCAAAACTAAAGGCATCCGAAATGCTCGCCTTTGTCGCCGACGAAGCCATACAGATTTATGGGGGCATGGGCCTAATGGATGACTTGCCTCTAGAACGTATCTGGCGAGACGCCCGTATTGAGCGCATCTGGGAAGGCACATCAGAAATTCAGCGCCATATTATTTCGCGCAGTCTCCTCCGGCCCTTAGGAGCCTAGGCTGAACCGGCTCGACAGATTATTTAACCCGCGCTCTATCGCCCTATACGGCGGGAGCTGGGCGAGGAACGTTTTTGAGCAGCTCCAAAAGTCAGGTTTTGATGGCGACATCTGGCCCGTCCATCCGACAAAATCCGATTTAGATGGGCTACCCTGCTATCCGGATACAGACAGTCTGCCCGCCGCGCCAGACGCTGCTTTTTTAGGTGTGAACCGGAACCTGTCTGTCACCGTCATCAAGGAACTCTCGGAACGCGGCGCAGGCGGTGCCATCTGTTTTGCGTCCGGGTTTGCGGAAACCAATACGTCTGAATTGCAAGATGCCCTGGTGACGGCGGCCGGTGATATGCCGTTCCTCGGGCCTAATTGCTATGGCTTTCTGAATTATCTGGACAATGTCACCCTATGGCCGGACCAACACGGCGGTAAACCAGTTGAGAGCGGTGTCGGCATTATCGCGCAGAGCTCTAATATCGCCATTAATCTGACCATGCAGAAACGCGGACTGGATATCGCG
>CALDSY010000055.1 GCA_937924355.1 uncultured Caulobacterales bacterium | reverse complement strand
TTCATCGCCAACATTGGTATTATGCTTATCCGCTTTTAGCTTAGCCTTGAGTGCGTGGAAGATTTCCGCGCCGCAGCGAAGGGCCTCTGAGAAGTTTTTGGCGCCGACGGGCATAATCATAAATTCTTGAACGTCGATGGGATTGTCGGCGTGTTCGCCGCCATTGATGATATTCATCATCGGCACAGGCAGGACATGTGCGTGCGTGCCGCCAATATAACGGTAAAGCGGGACTTGCTGAGAATTGGCGACGGCTTTGGCCAGAGCCAGTGAAACACCTAGAATAGCGTTAGCGCCCAATTTGCCTTTGTTTTCCGTTCCGTCCAGGCCAATCATAAGCTGGTCAATGCCGCGCTGATTTTCGGCGTCCAGTCCGTAAAGTTCGTCTGCAAGGATCGTATTGACGTTTGAGACGGCTTTCAGGACGCCTTTGCCCAGATAACGGCTCTTATCACCATCGCGCAGCTCCACGGCCTCATAGGCGCCTGTAGAGGCGCCGCTGGGCACAGCTGCACGACCAAAAGCCCCATCGGAGAGGCTTACGTCGACTTCTAATGTGGGGTTGCCACGACTATCCAGGATTTCCCTGGCGAAAATTTCTTCGATTTCTACCATGGGAGGCTCCTTAATCTGAGGATGTTGAAAAAGACCTAATCTTTAGGCGGCAATACCTGACGGCCTTTATACATGCCGGTCTTTAGATCAATGTGGTGCTGACGACGCAGTTCGCCGCTATCCTGATCCTCTACATAATTAGTAGCTTTCAGGCGATCATGGGCGCGGCGCATGCCGCGGCGTGAATTTGAAATTTTACTCTTAGGGACAGCCATCGGGGCCTCCAATTTAATAACAAACGAGCCCGAGTAACTACCCGGGCCTTTAATTCGGCGCGTCTGTAGCCGATTTAAGTCGTTGCTTCAAGCCCTTAATCATCACCCCTGCGCACTTTGCGGCGGGTATTCTTGATGTTGCTCCGTTTCGCTTTCGAATCCAGGCGCTTTTTAACCGATGACCGCGTTGGCTTTGTTTTTACGCGGTATTTTCGCTTTTCGGTGGCTTTTTGTATGATCTCGACCAAACGCTGACACGCATCATCCTTATTGAGCTTCTGAGACTTAAATCTCTGAGATTTGATAACGATCACGCCCGATGCGTTTAATCGGCGGTCCGTGATGGCGAACAATTTGGACTTAACCTGTTCAGGCAGCGAAGACGGCGCAATAGCAAAGCGAAGTTCAACAGCACTATTGGTTTTGTTGACATGTTGGCCACCCGGACCAGAGGCCCGGATGGCTGAAAATTCTATTTCGCTCAGCGGTATTAAGAGCCGCTCATTGATCGTCAGACTAGATTGGGTTGCCATCCTCATCCAGTTCAACAATGGGATAATTGAGTTTTTTCAAGTCTTCAAAGACCAGTTCTTTATCGCCCACGACCACCATAATCATATCATCGAGATTGAGGTGTTTGGATGCCAGTGCGTCTATTTCCGCCTTGGTCATGTTTTTGAGGATGTCGTTTTGCTCATCCACAAACTTCGTATCCAGACCATAGGTCATCATGTTAGACAGAAAGCCCAGCTTTTGACGGGGCGTTTCATAGGTCCTCGCATCGCGCTGACCAATAGCATTTTTTGTGAACGTCAGCTCGTCTTCTGTAATGCCATTTTGCTGGAATTCAGAAATTTCTTTAACGAACTGTACAATTGAGTCCTGTGTGGAATCCGAACGCACACCCGCGCTGGCCCGGTAGAAACCCCTATTTTCATTTCCACTAAAGAAAGACCGGGCACCATAAGAGTAGCCTTTGTCTTCGCGCAAATTGAGATTAATTCGGCTGTTAAACGCCCCGCCCAATGAATAGTTCATCAGCCCGGCCCGGAAATATTCACCCGTCGAATCATATGGCAAAGCCCGCTTGCCGATCCTGATTTCGGACTGTGCGGCTTTGTCTTTATGGATGAAGTACAGGGTTCCGGTTTCGAGTTCGGGGAATGGCTTTACGGCGGCCTGCTCGACATTTTCGCCTTCCCAAGATGAAAATGGCCCTAGCGCCTTAACCAGTTTGCCTTCACCCAAATCACTGACCGCAACAATCGAGGCAATCTTTGGCGAATAATTGGCCGCGTAAAAGGCTTTGACATCGTCGAGCGTTAGCCCCTCAATGCTTTCGATAGTACCAGAGCTTCCCCAGGCAAAACTATTGTCATCACCATAGAGTTTGCGATTGAAAATTTCTGTCGCCACGCCGGCCGGTTGCTTTTTGGCGGACTTGATACCTTCTATGAATTGAGCCTGTAGACGATCAAAATCTGCTTGGTCGAATTTTGGTTTGAAAAACTTTTCGGCTGCAATCTCAACGGTTTCATTCAGGTTCTTGGTGAGGCTTCGAATGTAGATCGTCGTGAAATTATTACCCGAACTAATGCTGACCGAAGAGCCCAGCTTGTCCAGTCGGTTCGACAGCTCTTCACTGCTCGACTCTGTGGTGGATTCGCCCAGCATAGACGCCGTCATACTGGCCAAGCCAAGCTTAGAAATATCTTCTTGTCCTTGACCCGACTTAATCCGGATACTGACAGTCGATGTCGGCGTTTCCGAATTCTTGGCGCCTAGAATTTCGATGCCGTTAGCCAATTTGGCCTTGTATACCGGGGGGACTTTAACAGTCGGATTAGGGCCAGCTGGCGGAACAATGCTCCGGTCAAAATCATCTTCCGGTAGGGCCCAATTGACGACGGCAGGCTCGCTGGCAGGTATGGTACGCTCATAGCGTTCCCATGTGTCAGGCTTGGCAATCATTTCGGCCTTACCCTTGGGCACGATACTCATGATAACCGCGGGTTTGCCTTTGATATATTTCTCGTAGACCCGCATAACGTCAGCTTTTGTGACATTCTCGTAGCGAGCCACATCATCGCCGATACCGTTTGGGTTGTCGCGAAATGTTTCATAGGCCGCCAATTGACTGACCTTGCCTGATACACTTTCCAATCCATAGATCATGCCCGAGACGATACCGGATTTCACCCGGGTCAGGTCATCATCCTGAACACCTCGCTCTTCAAACTCAACCAAGGCTTCACGCAGTTTGGTTTCGATGTCCGCAAGATTGGGTGAGCGCGGGCTCGGCAAAGCTAACAAGGTGAACTGACAACTCAGTTCACGGCAGCTGTGACCTGAACCAACATTGACGGCAAGACCGGGCTTCTCCAGGTTTTTATATAAAATAGACGTTTTCCCCTCGCCCATAATGGACATCAAAACATCCAATGGCGCTTCGTCTGGATGGTTAGCATAAACCGTTGGCCAGGCCATATAAAGGAGCGGAATGGCCACATTGTCTTCGAGAGAGATATAGCGGTCTTTATCCAGTGTCACTTCCTCGTAGACCGGATCAGCGTTTTCCGGGCCCTTGGGAATAGGACCAAAATACTTCTTGACCATTTCGAGGGTTTCCGACTCGTCGAAATCACCGCCGATTGTTATGACCGCATTATTGGGACCATACCATTGCAGGAAAAACGTCTTGAGATCATCGAGCGTGGCCCGGTCTAGATCTTCCAAATAGCCTATGGTTGACCATGAATAAGGATGACCTTCTCGGAACATGGCCTCGCCTACGCGCTCCCACAAGAGACCATAAGGCCGGTTATCGACCCTTTGTCCGCGCTCATTCTTTACGGTTTCGCGCTGAACCTCGAATTTCTCCTGAGTCACCGCATTGAGGAAATAGCCCATCCGGTCGGCTTCGAGCCATAACATTTTCTCGAGCTGGTTATTGGGCACCGTTTCGAAATAATTGGTGCGGTCCGAATTGGTGGTCCCGTTTAATGTTCCGCCGGACTCGGAAATAATTTTAAAGTGCTCTTCATCCGCGACATTTTCAGAGCCCTGAAACATCATATGCTCAAAGAAATGCGCAAATCCGGACTTGCCAATATCTTCCCGGCCAGAGCCCACGTGATAGGTCACGTCCACATGGACCAGTGGATCAGATTTATCCTGGTGAAGGACAACCGTTAGCCCATTATCAAGCTTGTATTTTTTATAAGGGATAACAATCTCTTTGCCCTTTTGCCGGACAGTTTCCAGATGGGATACACCGTCAGGCATGACCACGTCCTTGACCTTTTCAACGACCGTCTCACCCGATGAATTTTCATTTGTCCCGCCGGAACAGGCGGCCAGCAATATTGCCGTGCAGGCGGATAAAAATAGCTGTTTGGTCATATGCGATATCTCCCTTATTGTTTTTCAATAAGGTCTATAAATTCTTAGAAAAGGGATGTCTAGGAATAAACTAGCGCGGCCACCAGGGATTTCGGCCTATGCGCCCGTTTTTCCCCTTCGCCTCGGGCGTCTCATTCGTGCTCCGCTCTCGACGATAGCGGCTTTGTGTATTTTCACGCCCGCCCGCAAATTTGACCAGCGCCTCAATCCGCTTTTCAATAGGAGGGTGGGTAGCAAACATGCCGGAAAACCCGGTCCGCGGATTTTCAAATGCCATCTCACGGATTTCGGCGGGTACATCTTTCAGTTCGGCTTGCCCGGATATTTTCTTTAGGACGCGGATCATAGCGTCCGGATTTTTGGTCAGCTCAACAGCCGCAGCATCTGCCATATATTCCCGCTTCCGAGATAAAGCGAACCGAGTCATCAAGGCAAAAAAGTAGGATATCGCAATAATGATCAAGCCAAAAATAACGAGCGCGCCTGCCTGTGATCCTCGGCTGCGCCGGTGATGATCATTGCGCGGAAGATTGGTCCGCATAAGGCCGCGAAACACGCCCTCGCCCACAAATGCAAATATCCCGACAAAGATCACCGCAATGATCAACAGGCGCACGTCGCGGTTTTTGATATGGGAAAGCTCATGGGCGATGACCGCTTCTAGCTCTTCGTCATCCAGATTATTTATCAGACCCGTTGTTAGTGTGATGGTATAATTTTTGTCCCGGACACCGCTGGCAAACGCATTCATGGCGTCTGTCTGAATGATACTTAGTTTGGGCACCGTAATGCCCCGCGATATGCAGAGGGTCTCCAGCATTTTATAAAGGCGCGGGGCTTGTGATTTTGTGACTGATTCCGAATTGGTCGCCATCTCGATCATTTTTTGATGACCCAAAAACGCAACCGCGAACCAAGCGCCTGACACCCCAAGAACAGCCGGAGCAACCGCAGGCAGGGCGTTCAATGCATGCGCGAGACCCATATCGGGCGCCGCGTCCGATGTAACGCCTGCCCAAATAAGTGAAAATGCGAGAGCCAACGCCAACAACAAAACCGGAAAGAAAACCAGCAGAAATATACTCCGCAGGTTGTTGTTCCAGATATGTGATTTTAGGCCGTAGGCCCGAAACATGACTTAGACAATCCTAGCTAAAGTCGACCTCGACCGGCGACTCAAGCGCTTCCCGGCCTTCCAAAGCTTCAAAGTATTCGCGCGGTTCAAAGTTAAACGAACCCGCGATCAGATTGGCCGGAAACTGCTCGCGGCCCGTATTATATTCCTGCGCAGAATTATTATAAAAGCGGCGCGCGGCAGCGATTTTGTTTTCCACGTCAGCCAGCTGATCCTGCAATTGCAGAAAGTTTTCATTGGCTTTTAGATCTGGGTAAGCCTCCGCCAAAGCAAAGAGCTTGCCCAGAGCCTGGGACAGCATGCCTTCGGCCATAGCCTGCGTGTTGGGTGAATTGGCAGCCACCGCGGAATTGCGCGCCGCGACAACCTCGTTGAGGGTCTCTTTCTCATGGGCGGCATAGCCTTTGACTGTATTGACCAGTTGCGGGACGAGATCTTGTCTTTGCTTCAGCTGAACTTCGATATCCGACCAAGCCTGATTGACGGTTTGGCGAAGGCCAACAAGGCGGTTGTAGATCGCGATGATCGCCAAAACCAACGCGCCAACAGCGCCCAAAATGATCCAGATTGCACCCATAGTGGTCTCCCGTAACGTCTGATGTCTCTTATTTGGGTTGTTTTGGGAAAATATTCAAGGGTAATCCTGCCTAGAGGTTCTTGCCCGGATCAAATGCGTTGACCCGCGAGAAGCCGCGCGGCGCCATGCGCCCGGCGCCGGCCCGTTTGCCTTCATGCAAGTGCCAGTCTTTCACGGCATTTGTCCGTCCTGCGCTATCTTTGAATGTTAGGCCTTCATCCGGACTAAATGTTGTTATATCCGCCAGTCCGCCGTCCTTGAATTTCTGCAGACGGACACCTTTGCCCCGTCCCATGACTGGAAGTTCGTCTAACTCATAAATCAGGATTTTCCGGTTCTCGCCGATACAGGCGATCTTTTCGCCTTTGACTTCAATACATCGAACGGCTTCCGCGTCGCCTTTGACATTGAGCACTTGTTTGCCGCCCCTTGTGGAGGCGATGATATCCTTCTCGGGCACTCGGAAGCCATATCCATCGTCACTGGCGACGATAAGTTCCCGGCTTTCGTCATGAACAAACAGTCCGGCCGGTACATGGTCATCCTGCAGATCAATCATGAGACGTACGGGTTCTCCATTGCCGCGCCCGCCGGGGAGCTTGTCAGCGGAGATGGTGTAAAACTTGCCGTTTGAGCCAAACAGGATGATTTTGTCGGTGGTTTCAGCGGGTAAAATAAACGCCGCCTTGTCGCCTTCTTTGAACTTCAATGTAGAAACGTCATCGACCTTGCCTTTCATGGCGCGAATCCAACCTTTTTCCGATAACACAACCGTAATAGGTTCTTTCGTGATAAAGGCTGTTGCCAGATCAATTTCCACATCGGGCTCATCGGCAAATGTCGTCCGTCTGGCACCAAGCTCTGTCTTCTTGGAATAGGTTTCGCGGGTCTGCTTTATTTCTTCGGCGATAGCGGCCCACTGCTTGCTTTCAGATTTCAACAGGCTTTTGATCCCTTTAGCTTCTTCGGCGAGCTTGTCATACTCCGTCTGAATTTCGATTTCCTGGAGCTTGTTCAAGGCGCGCAGGCGCATATTCAAGATCGCGTCGGCCTGGCGCTCCGAGAGTTTAAAGGCTTTGATCAGCTCGGCTTTAGGATCATCTTCGAACCGGATGATCCGGATCACTTCATCGATGTTGAGATAAGCGATCCGGTAGCCTTCAAGGACTTCCATGCGGTCTTCGATTTTACCCAAGCGTTGTTGAGAGCGGCGCTGAAGGACGATACGCCGATGATCTAGGAAGGCCTGAATGACTTCGCGAAGGTCCATAACCCGCGGAGTCCGCGTGGCGTCGAGCACATTCATATTCAGTGAAATACGGCTTTCCAGCGCCGACATCTTAAACAGGCTCTCCATTAACAACTCAGCCTCGATGTTCTTGCTCTTCGGCTCCAAGACAATACGAACGTCTTCGGCGGACTCATCGCGCACATCGGCAAGCCATGGTACTTTCTTAGTTTCAATCAACTCGGCCAGTTTTTCGATCAGCCGGGATTTTTGAACCTGATAGGGGATTTCCGTGACGATGACTTGATATTGACCGCGGCCCAAATCTTCCACGTGCCAGCGGGCACGGACTTTAAAGCCGCCCCGGCCAGTTTTATAGGCATCCAGCATACTATCTTGCGGCTCGATGATAATACCTCCGGTCGGCAAGTCCGGTCCTTTGATATAGCCCATCAAAGTTTCAATCCGGGCATTGGGTTTTTTGATTAAGTGAAGCGCCGCGTCGCAAATTTCATGCGCGTTGTGGGGCGGAATAGAAGTGGCCATACCCACCGCAATACCGGTGGAGCCATTAGCCAATAGATTGGGGAAGCCGCCTGGCAAGACCTGCGGCTCTTCATCTTCCTCGTTATAAGTGGAGATGAAATCAACAGCGTCTTCGTCAATCCCAGCCAGAAGCGCGACCCCCGCGGCAGTCATTTTCGCTTCGGTGTACCGCATGGCGGCGGCGCTATCCCCGTCAATATTGCCAAAATTACCCTGCCCATCTACCAGCGGATACCGAGCGGAGAAGCTCTGCGAAAGTTTGACGAGGGCGTCGTAAATAGATTGGTCGCCATGGGGGTGATATTGGCCCATCACATCGCCGACGATACGGGCGCATTTCTTGTGCGCGCCTTCAGGGTTCAGCTTTAGCTGCCGCATGGCATAGAGAATACGGCGGTGAACTGGCTTAAGCCCGTCACGCACATCCGGCAAAGCCCGCATGGTAATGGTCGAGAGCGCATAGGCTAGATAGCGCGAGCTCAGCGCGTCATCAATATGCTCTTCGATGATGGCATTACTCGGCAAGCCATTGGGCGTTTCGGTGTCAGACATGTCTTCTCGGTGATTTTCGTTTTTGATTCGTGCGCGCGAATATGTATGAGTCGGGTTAACAAGGAAAGAAAGGTTTGAAATCGTGCGAATTCTTATGCTGATTTTTTATTGCCTGATCCTCTGTGCATGTTCGCTAGCCCCTAAAGATAATAGGTCAACAGCACTCCCGAAAACAAAAGGCGAATTTATTACCGGGGAAATCGTTTATGGCCCTGAGCGAACAGTTTTCATTCCTTGCGGAAACGATGAGATTTACTGGCTCAATAATGCTAGGGACAGTTACACCAAAAACCCGAACGCTGCGATAGGCTGGGAAGAGGTAGAAAAAGAACTCGACAGCCAACCCTTATGTAGCTTGAAAACAATGCCCTGCAAATCGCAGACCGCTTATGTGCTAGGATACGCTCTTGTAAACCGTGATGAAAGCAAGCGAGAGCAAGAGTATTGGATAAAACGAGGTTTTGGCCAAGATGGCTATCCGGCTGAAATTCGATTTACGTCAATTAAGCTCACATCAACAGTTAGCTGTCCCAATCCTTAATCCTACCAAACCATTCTTTCCTAAATAATTGTCAGGCTGTCCACCGGCGCAAATCTGAGGATTAACCATTTCTGGCACGCTTCTTGCCTCAAGGGAATCAGCAAAACATTCCTGTCGTAAAAAGAGAAGCTTGAGGGAGCCGGAAAATGACCGCATACAATAAGATTAAACCAACAATAAAACTGGCGATGTTGTCCTTGTTTTCGACGAGTATTGTCCCGCAATTTGCCAATGCCCAAGATCACGAGCCCCTATCAACAGAACAAAATCTGATTGTCGGCAAATCCTATACGGTCGGCGGAAAAACCTATTCGCCCAAACATGATCCTAATTATGACACCGCAGGTACAGCGTCTTGGTATGGGGCCAAATTTCACGGAAAACCAACAGCCAGCGGTGAGACATTTGATCGATTTGCTCTAACAGCAGCCCACAAAACCTTGCCGTTTAACAGTATGGTTTCGGTGACAAATCTGGATACAGGTCAGACTGTCGTGGTCCGTATAAATGACCGCGGACCCTTTGTCGGCAATCATGAAATTGATTTGTCTGAAGCTGCTGCCAAGGCTATTGGCCTAAAGCAAACGGATGCCGTCCGCGTGAGCGTCGTCGCAAACAAACCTGCGGCGAAGACGGTCCCAATCCCGCCTTCCCCTTCAGCCAAAAAATATATGAACGGGGATCCGGTTATAATTATCAGCGGCAAGTTACATGCAGCCTAGGCCTTCAAGGCAACAGTAGAGCCGTCATCCGGTTGCGGGCTTCGGGTAACGTTCGGTTGACACCCCATTGCAACCGGGTTTCCAGAAAATAGCCGGTCAAGGCGAGACCATCATGAATATCGGTGGGTAATAGTGACTTATCATTACGGCGATTATCTGCACGCATAAATGACGGCAGCGAATAAAGTTTGTCGGCATAAGGTTCTGCCGCCGCGGCACAAACGGCCCGCCCGGACCGGGGCGAAACATGGGTTAGGTTTTCAAGGGCACCTGTCGCGGCACATCGTGACAGATCAAGCCCATACCCCATTGAAGCCAACAGCCCTGCTTCCCACTGGATATAAAGCGCGGGCCAGATGTCTTTGTCATGGAGATTATTTATCAGGATCTCAAACGCGTCAAAGACTTTTGGATGGGCTTCGCGTTCCGGCAGCGCTTCACGGGCCATGGCACAGGCCGAATTAAGTCCCGCCAATGATAGCCGGTCATCCATCAACTCAGCGGCCCGGCTGTTTAAGGCTTCAACCGTAAAAAATCCTAAATGCTCGGACAGGCGCGCGCGCCATTCCGCCTTAATCTTATTTCCAGGTTGCAAGACGGGACGTAACTTGCGGCTAACACCGCCGCGGACAAGTCCTAGATGACGCCCTTGATCTCGGGTAAACAGCTCGAGAATAGCTGATGTCTCGCCGTGTTTTTTGACCGACAGTACATATCCCTCGCCCGCCCAATCCATCAGGCGTCACACTCCCTAAACATCGAATTCAAGGCCGGATTGTTGATAACGGGCCGGATCATCGACCCATTTCTCGCGGACTTTGACGAATAGAAAGAGGTGCACTTTACAGCCCAACCAGTCTTGCATTTCCAGGCGAGATTTCGCGCCTATATCTTTGATTGTTTTGCCGTTTTTTCCCAAAACAATGGGCTTTTGACTAGGGCGGCGCACATAGATCACCTGATCGATACGGATATCGCCGTTTTTCTGACGGGTCCATTTTTCTGTCTCCACCGTGGAGGCATAAGGCAATTCTTGGTGCAGACGCAAAAACAGCTTTTCTCGTGTGATCTCCGCCGCCATGAGACGCGAAGGTATATCGGCCGCTTGATCGGGCGGATAGAGATAGGGCCCTTTGGGGAGAGCTTTGACCAATTCAGCAGCGAGATCATCGACGCCGTCCCGGTTTAAAGCTGAGATCAAGAAAGTCTGATCAAAAACTTCGACCGATTGAAAATAGGCGATCACCTCTAGCAGCGCTTTGCGTTCAATCTCATCAATTTTATTTAGCGACAAGTACACGTTTTTCCGGTCCCGAAGGCGTAGTCCTTTTAAAACGCGCTCTGTATCTTCAGTGGCCAGACGGTCTTGTGCGCTGCCCTCACCCTTTTGCTGACGGACAAATGCAGGCGCGTCGACCACATGTACAATCGCGTCGGCGTCATCGGCTCCGGTCCAAGCCGCATGCACCATGGAGCGCGAGAGCCGGTCTTTTTCCTTGGGTTTAAAAATACCGGGGGTATCGACGAGCACCATCTGGGCATCACCGATCATCGCAATGCCGCGAATTTGAAACCTTGTGGTTTGGACTTTGTGGGTAACGATGGAGACCTTCTCCCCAACAAGTGCATTGACGAGCGTGGACTTCCCGGCATTGGGCGCTCCGATAATAGCTACAAATCCGGCGCGAGTTTCCGTCATTTCCATTGATCCAGCAGGTTTTGAGCGGCTTGTCGTTCCGCATCTTTTTTACTGGGACCGCTACCGGTACCCGAAAAATCATCGACAAGAACTTTTATGACAAAGCTGGGGCGGTGATCCGGCCCGGATTGTTCCACTACATGATAGGCCGGACTACTGTATTTCTTCGCTGCCGCCTGCTCTTGTAGCTCGGTCTTTGGGTCTTTGAGAGAGCGGTCGAGCACGTCCAGCATGCGGTCATGCCAATGGCGCTCATAAAATTCTTTGGCCGCTGCGTATCCTCCGTCCAGATAGATGGCCCCCAGAATCGCTTCAGACGCATCGCCCAGAATTGATACGCGTTCGCGGCCGCCCTGTTTTTCTGTCGCTTTGGACATCCGAATGATCTCGCCGAGTTCCAGCTCCTCTGCGACCTCGGCGCAGGTTTCTTTTCGCACCAGTGCATTGAGCTTGCGGGCAAGACCGCCTTCGTCGTCACCGCTTTTCAAATAGAGAATGCCGGCGGTGAACAGACCAAGGACCCGATCGCCCAAAAACTCCAGACGTTGGTAATTGTCGACCTTGCGTTGACCGTCCCCATAGGACCCATGAGTCAGGGCCTGAACCAGCAAGACCCGGTCCGAAAATTCATAGCCTAACCTGTCTTCCAAAGCCGACAATCGGCGGTCCAAACTCACCTGATCCCCTTAAAGAAACGATCGCCCCTAACATTGTTCCACGTCCAGGGGCGAATAATTGAAAATTCGTCTCGCGCTGATAACAAGATAAACTCGGCTTTACCAACGATATTCTCGGCAGGTACAAAACCAATGCCGCGCGGCTGATCAAAGCGGCTGTCCCCGGAATTATCCCTGTTATCACCCAGCATGAAGTAATGCCCGCCGGGGACGACATATATTCCGGTATTATCACTAGGACGATTGACGACTTCGTCAAAGATGAGATGCCCATTGCGGCCCGCAATTGTTTCGACTTTGACCGCGGCACCGTAGTTTCTGGCATCTCTAGGCCCCGCAATATCCGTTGATAGCTGCGGGCTCGGCGTATCATTGATGTAGAGGATACCGTCAATCAATTGAATGCGGTCGCCAGGTACACCGACCAGGCGTTTGATGAAATGCTGCGTCTCATCTATTGGTTTAAAGACGATGACATCGCCCCGCTTGGGTTCCCGTTCCAGAAACCTGCCATTTTTTACCGGAAATGGCAGTGGGTCAGCCGCATAGCGGCCATACCCAACGGAATATTTCGACGTGATGATATAGTCCCCGCGAATGAGATTCGGTTCCATGGATTCAGAAGGAATGGTAAAAGGCTGGAAGATAAACACCCGTAGGAAGAAGGCGATAAAAAGGGCCCAAAGGATTGTTAAAAACAAACTCCGGAGGTTGTCGCCTTCGTCCTCTTTGTTCTGCGCCGCGTCCGGCATTCTAGACGCCCGTTTTCTTGACGGCCTCAAAAACCGCATAGGCCAGCGCGTATGGGTAATCATCTGAGAGGCTAAGAAAAATGCGCCCCTTATGGCCGTCCGGCAGACGGGAGTTCATGCGCCGAAGGGCGCCGCGTCGTAGTATAACAGAAGGCCTCCCCGACGGATCATTGATAATCTCCACGTCCTGCCAGGATAGGCTTTTTGTGCGTGGCCCCGCCAGGGCCTTGGCGACAGCTTCTTTGGCCGCCCAGCGTTTCGCGTAATAGGCGCCAGATCCGGATTTGCTCTCGCAGTATTCACGCTCGCGCTCGGTAAATATCTTAGCTTTGAACCGGTTGCCAAATTTCTCAATAGATTCCTCGATACGCCGAATATCGCATAGATCTGTCCCGATACCGATAATCACACATTGCCTCTGGCATCGTCCATACACCGGCGCATTTCAGTGATTGCTTTGTCCAGCCCCATGAATATAGCCTCGCCGATAATGAAATGCCCGATATTGAGCTCAACCAATTCCGGAATAGCGGCGATCTTGCCAACATTCTCAAACGTGATGCCGTGGCCGGCGTGGACTTCCAAACCGAGGGAGTGCCCGAGTGCGGCCCCGTCTTGCATGGCTTTGAGAATTTTTTCGGCCTTTTCCTGGTTGCCGTCATCCAAAGCGTGCGCATAGGCGCCCGTGTGAATTTCAATGACAGCCGCGCCCGAAGAAGCTGCGGCTCTGATCTGGGTTTCATCGGCTTCGATAAAAAGAGAGACGCGCGCCCCGTTTTCGCCAAGCTCACGGATCAGCGGCGTAATGGAATTGTGGAGACCGGCCACGTCGAGCCCGCCTTCGGTTGTGCGTTCCTCACGGCGCTCTGGCACGAGACAAACCGCATGAGGTTTTATGCGTTTGGCAATTTCGACCATGTCGCGCACGGCCGCCATCTCAAAATTAAGCGGGATGGTTTCCGCCAGACAGAGCTGCTGTAGGCGCTCCATGTCATCATCGGTGATGTGTCGGCGGTCTTCGCGTAAATGGGCCGTAATTCCGTCCGCGCCCGCCCGCATGGCTTCATAGGCGCCCGCCACTGGATCGGGATGCTCCCCGCCCCGCGCGTTTCGGATCGTGGCGATGTGATCGATGTTAACGCCGAGACGAAGCTTTGATGAATTTAAGCTTTCACTCACTTGAGGCCTCGGCTGCCCGGTTTAATAGCCGGAATGTCTTGCAGGTCTGGCGGCAGATTATCGGCCTCATACGCTGGGAACTTGCGCGCCGCGAGACTGACTAAGGGGACACCTATATCGGCACTTCCACCGGAGCGATCGAAAATACAGGCGCCAGCTATTACTTTGGCGCCGGTTCGCTCGATAGAAGCGATACATTCGCGCGAAGAAAGACCCGTCGTGACAATATCTTCAACCATCAACACCTTTTGACCCGCTTCCAATGAGAAGCCGCGGCGCAAGGCAAATTCCCCGTTCTCGCGCTCGGTAAAAATAGACTCGAGCTCCATATGTCGAGCGGTTTCATAGCCGGGAATAACGCCGCCCATGGCCGGGGCCACGATAATATCGGGCTGGACATCCAATTTGGCTTTGACTTTGTCGGCTAGCGCCTTGCACAGAAGCGCTGTCAGCCGTGGATTTTTAAAGATCAACGCCTTTTGCAAAAAGACAGGGCTGCGCAATCCAGATGACAAGATAAAATGTCCCTCAAGCAGGGCTCCGGATTCTCTGAAGACGTCCAGGACTTCATCGGTATTCATAGGTCTCTTTCTAAGTTTATTCGGTGGCGTTATCGCCCATCATGCGCTGGGCTGCTACCACATAGGCACTGGCACGCAAAGCTGCAATAATCTGCATCAAATGCCTGTTATCATTGACTTCTATATCAAAAATCATGTCGAAAAATGTCGGACTACGCTGAACGGTGTTGATATTGATCAGATTTCCGCCGGCCTCTCCGATAATCTTGGTCACATCAGCCAAAGCGCCCGGCACATGTTCGACCGTGGCTGTAAT
>CALDSY010000054.1 GCA_937924355.1 uncultured Caulobacterales bacterium | reverse complement strand
GCCGTCGACCAAGCCTGACGTTCTCTGGCCGCTTGAGCGATCGCGGCTTGACGGGCCGCCTCGGCCTTTTCCGCAGCGTCTTTTTTGGCCGCCTCAATAGCCTTCTTCATTTCGTCGATGCGCTCTTGCGCTTTGGGCGCGTATTTCCCTTCAGGCCAGTCGGCCAGATAATCTTCATAACCGGCAATCGTATTGCGCTGCTCAGCTGTGGCCCAGGCCTTGTCATCATATTTATCGATCTCGGCTTGCGCTTTGTCGACAAAGCGGCCGTTTGGAAATGCCTCGATATATTCGCGGTAACCTTCGAGCGTGTCTTTTTCCAGCGCTGCAATCCAGGCTTCTTCATCGGCAGATTTAGGCGGTTCTGGATCATCATCCGGTTGCTGGGTTACCAGTTCGATCTTGTCTTTGGGGGCATTCTCAGGATTGACGACCGTTGAGAGCAACCAAAGGCCAGCTGAGGCTATGCCGCCCAGCAATAGGGCGGACAGGCCCCATTTCAGCCAGGGGGCTCGTTCCTGATTCACGTCGTAAATTGTACCGAGTTCGTTTGCCGCTTGCCATTCCGCAGGCTCAGTAGCTGTGCCGCCATGACGCGCGAAAGCTGCGAGGGCCGGTTTTTGAGCGGCACCGGATTCTTCTAAAGCCCGATTCCGGAACGCCCGCATAAGCTCCAACAATTCGTTAGAGCCAACGCCGTATGTGTCCATCAAGCGGCCGGCTTCTGGTTTGTCCTGACCTTCGATTAAGGCGTCCTCGTCTGTGAGATGGTAGAATGCGACACGGTCCAGCGCGACTGTGGCAAAGCCCGATACATCCGTCCATTTACGGGACTGATTGCCCCGCAAAGACGTTTCCTCAAAGCCGTCGCGGTTGAGCCGCAAGGTCGGCAATAATAGTAATATAGCGAGGCCGGCCAATGCCCCGATGAATGCCCAGATGGAAATCAACCAAAAAACCCATTGCGGCGATATAGTGTCTTTGAAAACAATGGCAGCAATTAAAACCGCCAAAGCGACAATTAAACCGATCACAAACGGTGTTCGCGGTCGCCGTAAAACAACCCGGTTCTGCAGAGAGCCAACCGGGGCCCAATCTAAATCAATGTTTTCATTATCGCTCACGGTTTATTCCTCATCCTCGAGACGCAAGATCAGATTATCTAGACAATATTGTCCGGCCTCATTGAGCGCCCGCTCTTCTTTGGATTGAATGATGCTTTGGATCAGCACGAGAACCGCCGACATAATCAGAGCCAGCAATGTTGTGGTAAAAGCGACGCCAAGCCGGGATGTCACTTCGTAAAGAAATGTGTCGGATTCGGCATTGCCGGGCTGGCCCGCATAGTTCAGGGCAAACATGATCCCCATAACCGTTCCGATAAAACCCAAGGACGGAATCAACCAGGTCAGATAGCGCAGCATAGAGTACCGCAAGTCGATCTCATGCATGTAGAGCTCTAGTGTTGAGTTGAGAACGGAGATGGCCTGATCGGTTTTGCGCGAAACCGTAAACTGGTCCAATGTGCGCTGGATCATGCGGGGCAGGAAGGCTTCTTTGCCGTATTTGCGGTTCACAATCCCATAGCGGATTTTATCGATGGTATCGGAATCAAGCTTGCGGCCATCCGTAGGCAGGTATTTCCGGGCTAGCTGGCTTTCCTCATCCGTGGCCGCGCTCCAACGCAGGAACAATTCGCCGAAGCCAAAAAACAGGGCGACCCACATGATGTTCTGAATGGTGAAAGGCCAGAACGAGGCATCATCGTCCAAAAGGATTTCACGCAGCGCCGGACCAAAGGCAACTTTGATAATGCCGATAAACGTTATCGCAGCAATGAACGCTACGAGGTACACAAATAATCGACGGAATAATTTAACCTGTTTCATTTTTCTTTCCCCATTCCCTTTCTAGTCACAAACACCATTGCGTCCAGACGCCAGTGCCATGAATTGTCCATTATTTCTTTCTGACAAGGACTCCATAAATTCTACTGTGCCCTTATAGTCAAAGTAATTTCCCACGACGACCGTGTGGATTTCCTTGCGCCCATTATTCATTCGGGTGATTTCCCGGGCCAAAGCCGTTGGCCGTAAACCATTATTGGCGCTAGGATTGGGTAATCCATCACTGATCAAAAAGATTGCCTCACCCGGACCATCGATGAGTTTTTTAAAAGCATCCAGCATGGAGGCCGATCCGCCAAATTGCCGGGTAAGACCGCTTGCGAAAGACTTGGCTTCCCGGCGATTGGTTGGGTTGATCCGGCGCAGTCCGGAATTAGGCCAAGCAGCTGTTCGGGCCCCGGAGTCTGTTTGCTGAAAACCAACAATCCGTAAAGCATGATTGTCCTGAAGACTTTCAACAATTCTCTCAACGGATCTATTCACAGAATCCTCGTGCCCGCCCATGCATTTGTTGAGATCAACGGCGACGACGATATCGTCCTTTTTAGTTTTCATCCCCAGGAAACGAAAAGAGAGGACCGGTTCTGCCTCAATCGGCGCCGGCTTCGGCTCGGGGATTGGCTTGGGCGGTTCAGGGAGCGGTATAGCGCGGGCGGCTTCGGCGCGGGCCTGTTTTTCAAGTAAGGTGGCTTCGGCGGCGCGCAGGTCGGCCAGAAGTTTTTGTGCCTGGGATTTAACGTCCGAAACATTGCGTTTCTGGGCGTCGCGTTTGCGTTCCAATGCCTTTTTCTTTTCCTTGGTTTCTACGGCGGACAACTCAGCGGCGCGGGCAAGATCAGAAATATTGTTGTCCGGCGTCCGTTCGACAACCACTTTTTGGTAGTATGGCATGAGCACAATGGTCAGTAGGGCAAAAGCCCCCATGGCGGCAGCAAACAGGTCAATAGAGGAGAGGGAGAAAATTTCGATCCCGCGCGCGCGTCGTTTCATCGGGCCCTCCCCACGAAATCCCCGTTATTATTGCGGGCCATTTCCTGAAGGAACAATGTCAGGCGTTGATCTTTGGTGTAGTCACCAATGGCGACTGTATGAATCTCGGCCTTGGAGCGATTTTGTTTGGTGACATTGACGACGATCTGGCGCGGAGAGCCATCGTCCGGTGCCCCGTCACTCATAAGGATGATCGCTTCAGGCCGGAGGGCCAAGGCCTTCACCATAGCCGTCTGTGTGGGCGTGCCGCCGCCAAACTGGCTAGGCAGATTGCGCACAAAGCGTTTGGCATTGGACACGGCCGCGCTGTCGGCGGTGATCTGACGCCCATCAAAAGGGAAGGTGGAATATGACGGTCCACCGCGATAGCCAATGATCGCGAACTTATGCTCCGGTGTCATTTGATCTAGGATTTCGTTCAGCGCATCGACCACTTTACTGCGGTGGGCCTGCATCGAACCGGACATGTCCACAACCAGAACCACGTCCTTTTTATCTGTGCCTAGACCCAGAATAGAAAACTCTTGTCCCGTATTCACGCTGCGGGGCGGCTCTGGTATGGGTTCGGGATCCGGTTCCGGAATGGGCTCTTCTACGGGTTTGACGGGTACGGGGTCCGGGATCACCACATCGGTTATTGCCTTTAAAACTTCCTGAAGTTTCTTTTCGATCTCTGACATGTTTTCGGCGGACGTCTTATACTCTTTATCGAGCAAGCGGATTTCGCTTTGAAGAGCGCGTATAATGGACTGATCGCTTTTTTCGGATTCGGCCACGAAGCGGCGCTGTCGGACCATCTCTTCCAGCTCTTCCATAGAGGTCTCATCCGTCCCGCCCTTATTGTAATATTCAAACAGAACAACAACGATAAGCAGGAAGGCAGCCAAAGCGGCCGCGAACAAGTCCAGGGCGGACATTGAAAAGACTGAAATACTGCGCCGTTTGGATTTCATGACTACGGATTAAATCACAATTGACGCTATGACTACCACCCGCCGTTCAAAATCCGGGACAAGGTCCGCATCGCTTTCTGGCGGGTTTGCAGCTTGGACTGATCGTTCAGATCATTTGTGATCTCGAGTGCATTGGCGAGAGCTTCGCGGTCCATTTCATTGTTGATGACATCATTGGAACGGGCGAGGCGTCCATCCAAATCGTTCATGTATACGGATTCAAGATTGGCAAGTTGTGCTTCGAAGCTGGTAAATTCAACATCGTTTCGGGCTCTAACCAAATTGTCGGCATAGGCCTCTACATAAGGTCCATAAACATCATGATCTTGCGCGCCGAGCCGGAAAAGAGAATCGGACAAGATTTGCTTCATGAACAGAGCGTCTTCTCCGATGACCACGTCGAAATCCGCCTGTGTCAGGTTTTGGTCAAAAGCTTCGAGGCTCTCGATTTGTCCGGTAAGGTAGTCGTTACAGTCCAGAGCGAAATCTATTAGGTAGCCCATATTCCCGACCGTAATCTCGGGAGCGGCCTGACGATAGACCGGGTTGGCAATGTTTTCGATCACTTCGACAACCGGTGTTTGATAGGTGACATTGCTGTCGCCGTAAAAATCGATGGCCGAACGCATCATGGGATCAACATCATCGGCCAAGGTACGGGTTAGTTTGAAAAACTGATATCGGCCTTCATGCCCGCTATTTGGAAAACCATTCATGATGGTGATGCACTTTTCCTGTACGGGATCTGCTGATCGGGCCCGCTCGCCACTGGCCAGCGCGTCTTGCAGGGTAAAAGCCGGTGTTGATGTAACAACGGGATCGGGCGCGGCCTCGGTGGAATTTGTTACAGCATCAGCAACCGTTTGTGTGGCCTGGTCGACAACAATTTCCTTGGCAGTTTCGGTGATCGCCGTCATATCTGTCGGCGTTGCGTCCTGAGCGACAGCGCCGAAAGCGCCGAAAGCACTTATGATAATAGCGAGTGTACTGGTGCGAAACATGGCTATGCTCCTGAACTAGAACCAACAAATGGAGAGTTGATTACGCTTTTCGATGACGCGCCGCCAACATCTTGACCGCCGCTATAGTTGCGCATTTGATCCACTTCACCGGCCTTTGAAACTCGCATAACGCCTTCGGCTTTGCCGGCAGAGAAATTCCCCTCCAGCGAATAAGAACCGCTCGGCTCATGTATGATCATATAGCCAGCACCGTTTGGAATTCCGTTTGTGGCATAACCAAAATACTCAACAGCCGTTCCGTCGGCTTTCTTGATAACACCGACGCCAGAGCCATTGGCCGTACCGCCGTCACAAACACCCATCCACGTTCCCGAAGACGAGCCATCGCCGTTAAAAGCGCAATTAGAGGCGACCACATCCAGAGAACGCTGTTTCTCAAGATAAATGGTCTTGAGCTTGTCTTTAAGGTCATCAAAACGAATGGCGGTGATTGTTTCGTTGGAGTCAATTAGGCTGACCTGAATAGCGGTTTGCTGCTCTAGGGCCGGTACAATAGATGACAGATAGTTATCACCGACAGCGGCAGATTGGTCCTTATAGGCAAAAATCTGAGTGGCCGCGTAAATGGCGCCCGTCAAAAAGATGTTGCCACCTCCGATACCGGGTGTTCCCAGACGACCGGCACCGCGCTGATTGCGGTAATGGTTTTGATTAACACATTCCTGCACCGTTCTAAACCGCCCATCACGGACGGCTCCACGACAAGAGTCCTGTAAACGACGTTCGTAACTGGCATAGCATTGACGCAAGGCCGTTCTTTGCTGAGTGGGTGAAGAGAAGGGTCGACGGCGAACATGTCCACACGGGTCATTTGCCCCGCCGTCGCTTCCGGCTCCGCCAAGGGCCAGCGGACTACCGCCGCCCATTGTTGCGGCTGTTGCTGCAGCGCCGATAATTGCTAGGGCAGTGGCCTGATTTTGCTTACGCGCCAAATCCCGTCGTTTTTGCAAAATGCCGTACTCTGCCTTGAGCATGTCGCGGACTTGCGCGCCCATCTCGCCGTTGTGAACGCCATCAAACAGACGCAAAGACTGTACAGATAGATATTTACGCTCTGCATCCAGCATACGAGACACATAATTAAACCGCGCCTGATATTCCGGCGAGTCAGACCCGACAAATGTCAAGGCCGCCAATGACGGATCATAAGAGGCAATCGCGGAGGCCCGCTTGGCCATCGCGGCCTTATCATCGGCATTGTCGTTAATGATATCGATAACCCGATTGGCAAAAGCTTCAGAGAAAACCGGCTGGAGCGGATCAATCTCGCCCTGATTTTTGGTTTTGTCTAATGCCAGGATGGTTTTGCCATCCATACGGATTTTTTCCAGCGGGGACACTTGGACCCCGTTCTTCTCTGTCGAGGTTGATAGTGACTGTGTCGCCGTCGACTTGGTCGGGTCATTGGACAGCAATGAGATAAAGTCGAGCTCTGGCACAGTGGATTTGAATCGGCCGGACTGTAACTCGGCCAGATCGGCTTGAACGGTCTGATAACCATTGCCAACGGCCGCCTCGGTCAAGGGCTGACTTGATAATAGAACACCGTGTGTTGGTACGGCAGCGCGGTGATCGGTTTTTACCGTGACAATCGGTGAAATCAGATCTCCAAAGGTCAGCGGGTTCTTACCCATCATTTTATCAGGATCAGGGAATGAATATGTGGCAAAGTCTATGGCAACCACACTCGGCAGGGTCTCGGCTTGAGTAATGGGCACAGATGTGAGTTTTCCGTCTGGCCCCAGCTTTACTTCGTGAGGCGATAGGAGCACGGAATGTTCCGGAAGGCGTGCGACCAGCTCTTTATATAGAGACAAAGCGAAATAGTTGGATTTCACAATGGTCGAATCGATGACGTTATGGACCTGGGTTTTGTCCTTGAGTTGAGATTTGATCGTGCCGCCGATGGGGGAATTGATATAGGCCTCGCGGAACTTGTCCCGAGCGCCTTCTTCTACTACCGCCGGATAGCGCACCACGGCCAGAATTCCGCCCTCAGGCACGTCTGCTTCAAGCTTTTGCTTGCTGACAGAAGACTTTTTACTCGATTTTACAAAGGCGGATTGTTTTGACCCTGATGCTGTAGATGCACAGGCAGTGGCCAACAACGTTGTACCTAGTAACAAAACTTTAAAAAGGCGTGACGTCACGAAGGGCCCCCTTCCAAATTACTAACAATTTCCAATACCTAACATATTATGAACGGCTCCTGAGCACCCAATGTCAGAAAGATTACATATTATACAGCTTGACTCACATAAATTTCTCGTTATGAGTATGCATTGTATTAACACGCTAACACATTATGACGCAAACAAAACGTGATATCAATGGCTTGACCGAAGCTTTGTCCCAGTTGGAAACGACCGAAGAAATGCGTCGTTTTCTGGTGGATTTATGTACACCGGCAGAGCTGAGAGCCTTGTCCGAGCGCTGGCAAGTAGCACGTCTTCTGGATAGCACGGACTTGTCATATCGGGATATTTCGGCGCAAACGGGTGTCTCTACGACAACTATAGGTCGCGTTGCGCGCTTCCTGAAAGACGAACCCCATCAGGGTTACCGCATCGTTCTGGACCGTATCGGCCAAGACCCCATCAAAGAGCATTAAAATGACTGAACAAAGATTGAGAATCGCCCTTCAGAAAAAGGGGCGGCTGGCGGATGATAGCTATGCGCTGCTAAAGAAATGCGGCCTGCGCTTTACCATACGCGGCGGTGGCTTGCTGGCGCGGGTGAAAAACATGCCCATCGACCTTTTTTTGGTGCGCGATGACGATATTCCGTCCTTTGTGGCCAATGACGCCGCCGATATTGGTATTGTCGGGGAAAATGTCCTTGTCGAAGAACAATTGACCGCCAAGACTGAACTTGATGCCAAAATAGATATGCGTCTGGGTTTTTCCCGCTGCCGATTATGTCTGGCTGCGCCGGATAATGGGCCCATAAAGACCGCGGCTCAGCTGGAAGGCACGCGGATTGCCACCACCTATCCGGGCGTCTTATCCCGTTTCCTGAAGGACAAAGGCATCAATGCTAAATCTGTTGAGATGAAAGGGGCGGTGGAACTGGCCCCCTCTATTAATATTGCCGAGAGTATTTGCGATTTGGTGTCCTCGGGCGCCACATTAGAGGCCAATGGCCTGACCGCTTTTGAGACCATTTTAAACTCCGAAGCCGTGCTGATTAAATCGGGCCGGACGCTTTCGCCTGGTAAACAGGATATCCTTGACAAGCTGACCAGCCGGATTGACGGTGTCATCAAATCCGCAGAGACCAAATATATCATGATGAACGCGCCCGTCGATCAGGTGGCCGCGATAACCGAACTCTTACCGGGTGCAGATGCGCCCACCATTATGCCGCTGGCCGGTAAGGATGATCTGGTAGCACTTCAGGCGGTCTGCACCGAGAATATTTTCTGGGAAACCCTTGAAGAGCTCAAAGCGCTGGGCGCAAGAGCGATACTGGTTCTGCCCATTGAGAAGATGATGGCCTGATGAATTTTTACGTCTGGGATAAGCTGTCAAAAGACGAAAGACGCGACGCGCTCTCGCGTCCTCAGGGCTTGACCGATGCTTCTGTGCTGGATGCTGTCGACGGGATAATGGCGGATGTCCGGAGCGCAGGCGATGCTGCCGTGTTAAAATATACCCAGCGTTTCGACGCTCCTGATATTGAAACTTTGGAAATACCGCTTGCCGACTGCGAAGCCGCCTGGAAGGCTTTACCCGCCGAGCAGCAAGACGCGCTTAAAGTGGCCAAAGCCAATGTGGAAACTTTTCACGCCGCGCAAATGCCCGAAACCATTGAAAAGGAAACCATGCCGGGCGTTTTGTGCAAGCGGGTGCCGCGAGCGCTTGCAACGGTCGGCCTTTATGTGCCCGGCGGGACAGCGCCTCTTGTTTCGACTACCATCATGCTAGCTGTGCCCGCCAAAGTGGCCGGCTGTGAAACGCGGATCATGGTCACGCCGCCGGGACGGGACGGGCGGGTCAATCA
>CALDSY010000053.1 GCA_937924355.1 uncultured Caulobacterales bacterium | reverse complement strand
AGCTTATGATCAGCTTATGACGTGGAAACGGGAACGATTTGTCGAAACCGGTCTCTATGACGTCTTATCCGCCGACTGGACCTCTGGTCTGTTAAGAGAGTTATGGGAGCGCGATGAAGGCCTGCGCTGCGATATGCATGTGCTCTATTTCGGAGATGAGATGGCTGCAATGGATATGGGCCTGACAGACGGCGAGACCTTTCATAGCTGGATGGTCGCTTATGATCCTGACTTTCACGCGCTTTCGCCCGGCACACAACTGCTCGAAGATATGATCGATCGATCAACGGAATTGGGTTATCGCCTGATTGATCTGGGTGCCGGAATGGACAGTTATAAGTCTGCCTATGCGATCGAAGGTCCGGTGGCACGGTCCGGCTATGTACCGGTGGCCGGTGCAGCCGCCGCTATCTCAAAATTATATGGAGCAGCCGAGAAGTTCGGCGAAAAATCCCTGAAAGATATTCCGGGCAAACTTCGCCGACGTTACACGCAGATCGCGGATTGTGACGACACGGTTTCCGGCCGGGCCAAGGCCATGTTCGCCGCCGTAAAATCCGGCGGCTCTCACTAATCACAATTAGACGATCCCAATAAAAAAGGGCCGGTCAAAGCCGGCCCGAAATTCTTACCAGATTTTGACGCGTTTTTCCGGTGGCAGATAGAGCGCATCGCCGGGCTGAATATCAAAAGCCTCATACCAAGCATCGAAATTACGAACGATCCCATTAGCTCGGTATTCGACCGGACTGTGCGGGCCGTTCTTGATCTGACGGCGCATGGCGTCTTCGCGGTACATACCTTTCCATATCTGAGCATAGGCCAGGAAGAAGCGTTGATCTCCGGTCAGGCCATCAATCTCAGGCGCTTCTTTACCGCCCAGTGAGCGCTTATAGGCGGCGTAAGCCATGGTCACACCGGTCAGGTCGCCAATATTTTCCCCTAAGGCCAATTCGCCATTGACGAACTCACCTGGCAAAGGCTCGAACTGGCTATACTGATCGGCCAGAGCTTTGGCGCGGGCCATATAGCTTGAGGCATCTTCTTCGGTCCACCAGTCACGTTGTTCGCCATTGCCGTCTGTCTTGCGGCCCTGGTCATCAAAACCATGTCCCATTTCGTGGCCAATCACAGCTCCGATACCGCCATAGTTCACGGCTGGATCCGCATTGGGATCAAAGAACGGCGCCTGTAGAATGGCCGCCGGGAACACGATCTCGTTCAAAGATGGACGGTAATAAGCATTGACGGTTTGCGGGTTCATACCCCACTCGCCCCGGTCAATGGGTCCGCCCAGCTTGCTGATCATATCTTTGAACTGCCAAGCATTGGCAGATTTAACTGTCCCGATCAGATCGTCACGATCAACCTGCAAAGTGGAATAATCCGTCCACTCTTCTGGGTAGCCGATTTTGGGGTTAAACTTGCGCAGTTTATCCTGAGCCTCGACCTTGGTGTCATCGCCCATCCATTCCAGATTGTCGATTCCGTCCTTGAAGACCGCCCGTAAGTTTTCGACCAGTTCGCTCATCTGGGCTTTGGAGGCGGGCGGGAAGTGTTTGTCCACATAGACCTTACCGACCATCTCGCCCATATAGCCGTCAATCTGGCTGACGGCACGCTTCCAGCGATCGCGCTGCTGTTCCTGACCACTGAGGGTCGTTCCAAAAAATTTAAATGAGGCATCATCTAGTCGTTGCGGCAGATAGGCCGCATTACCAATCAGAAGATGAGCCGTCATGTAATCCTTGAGCACATTGACCGGGGTTTCGGCAAAAATTTTGGCCGAGTTTTGAATGGCGTCGGTCTCGCGGACGACGAAGGCTTTTTGACCGTCCAGACCAGAGGCTTTCAGCATTTCCGCAAATGGGAAGCCCGTCCCGAAATCCATCATCTCGGCTTTGGTCATTTTGTTATATGTTAAATCCCGTTGGCGGCGCTTTTTGGGTTCCCAATGCACATTGGCTAAGGCCGTTTCGAAAGCCATGACAGCTTTGGCGCGGGCGCCGGCATTGTCGGCCCCGCTTTCAGCCAGCATGGTTTCAAGAAGTTCCAAATAACCGGCGCGGTAACGATCAAAGCTCTCGCCTTCATCGCGATAATTTGCGCGCGCCATGCCAAGACCAGACTGCGTCACATAAAAAATGTAGTTCCCGATATCCTTGGCGTCCACATCAACCCAGCCCGCAACGATGGAGTTCACATCCAGAGTTGGATCCCCCATCATGGCCGCGATATCTGCGTGGGTTTTGGCGGCTGCGATGCGGGCGAGGTCAGCTTTGATCGGCGCCAATCCTTTGGACTCGATGGTATCTCGATCCATAAAAGCCGCGTAGAAATCCCCGATTTTTTGTTCTTCGGTCCCTTTGGCAGCCTTTTTCGCGGCGGCCGCTTCAATGATGGCTTTGACGTTATTATCGGAACGATCCCGCAAAAAATCAAAGGAGCCAAAGCGAGATTTATCTGCCGGCATTTCCGTATTCTTAAGCCAGGTGCCGTTGACATATTTAAAGAAATTGTCGCCCGGTTTGACCGACTTGTCTATATTGGCCAGCTCGATACCAAATGTGCCGAGGTCCGGTTTCGTGGCAACGGCTTTTTTAGTTTCCGATTTCTCGGCTTTCGCCTGGGTATCAGAAGCTGGGGCGTCCGTTCCCTGTTTACAAGCGGCCAGCGATAACGCCAGCAGGCTTGGGACTATGAGATGTTTGAGTTTCATGCGGTCTCTCCTTAATAATGGATTATTCGGCAGGTGCCGGTGATATCCCCGTCTCATTTCCTATGGACTCCACTTCGAAGTCTTCGAGGGCCATAGCAATATTAGGGTCATAGGTTGAACCAAGGGCTGGCTGTTTTTCGCCGCGCCAGATGCCTCGGCTAAAGCGCGAAATATCAACGCCGATGCCATACATGGCCGGCACGAGCATCAATGTCAGGAAGAAGTCAAACAAAACCCCAAACGCCAAAGCTACAACCATGGGCTTTAGGAACTGAGCTTGAGTCGACGTTTCAAATAAGATGGGTGTGATCCCGACAAAGGTTGTAACCGATGTCAGCAAGATCGGTCTGAAACGGGCCACACAAGCATCAAGCATCGCCTGATACGCGCCGACCCCCCGATCGCGTAACCGATTAACATAGTCGATAAGGACCAGGTTATCATTGACCGCTACGCCAGAGGCGGCGAAAAATCCAAACAATGACATCATGCCAAATTCAACCTGTGTGATGACGTTCCCGAAGATCATGCCGACCAATGCAAACGGAATGGCGATCATAATCAATAAAGGCTGCGCGTAGGATTGAAAGGCGATTGCCAGCAGGCCGTACATCATAAACAAAATGACCACGCCTGAAACCACCAACTCCCTTTGAAAGGTATCAATGATAAGATCATCACCCACATTGATACGTTCAACGAGGGGGTGTCTGAGTTCCCATTGCGGGAAAAAATCGTCTTCAAGTTCCTTTTTTATTTCTGTCACAACATCCTGGCCGCCGCGGACTCTGGCGCCTGTATTTTCGATGCGTTTTCTGTCGCGACGATTGATGACCGTAACGCCTTCTGCGTAACTTACATCCGCAACGGAGTAGAGCGGGACCTCAACCCCTGTCGCTGTCCGGATGCGAAGATTTTTCAAACTGTCAAGAGACTCTCTGGCGGCTTCTGGATATCGGAGCATGACCCGCACATCCTCTCCATTTCTGGGTAAGCGCTGCACCTCAAAACCAAAGAAAGCCTGGCGCACTTGTAGGGTCACATCATTGAGTTTTATGCCCAGTGTTTCAGCATCAGGTTTGAGCGTAAACTGAATTTCTTGCGCCGAGGATTCCAGACCGTCCCAGGCGATGGGGACTTCCGGGTATTTTTCCATTTCTGCTTTGATCTCTAGCAGGGCAGCGGCCAAAGCTTCATTATCAGATGAAGCCACAGCATAGCGGAGTCCGCCCCCGCCGCCGCCCGGTCCTTCGGTCGTTCCGTAGCTGACCCGATAAGCATCTGGAATTGTTCCCACATATTCTTCGAGCTTGTCAGCGATCATTTTTGTTGAAATATGACGGCGCTTGTTTGGATCAGACAATCCAAAGAAGCCCTGAACAGAACGCCGGCCAGTTACGGTTCCGGGCGCAGAAATCAAATCAAAATCAACTCCGAAATCTTCATTGGCATTTTCATTGAGTTTTTGGATACCAGCGTCGACCTGATCTCTGACCTGATTGCGGCGCTCAAACGTCGTACCTTCTGGAAATCTGGCATCGAAAGCAATCATATCGCCTTCGACTTCCGGCAAGAATGCCGTCGGTGCAATACCGGCCCGAAGGAAACCCATTGACATAATCATAAGCCCGATAAAAATCGAGACGGTCACATATCTAAACTTAATAATTTTCGCGACGAAAGGCCGGAAAACATTTGTGGCAAACGATACTAGCGAGTCGGCGATCCGTTTTTGCAAACGCATCAACCAACCCAAATTTTCCTCATCACGGCGCTTCAGATGACGCAAATGCGCTGGCAGAATGAAAAAGGCCTCTATCAATGAAAAGATCAGAACGGCAATCACGACCAGACTGATTTGCTCGGTAATTGCGCGAAATGGTCCCGTAATCAGCATGAAAGGCACAAACATCATGATGGTTGTGATCACCGCAAAGTAGACGGGTTTAACGACCAGATTGGCACCGCCAATCGCCCCGGCCTCACCCGTAATACCATTTTCCACATGGAAATAGGCAGACTCGCCGACGACGATCGCGTCGTCAACGACAATCCCGATCACCAAAAGGAAGGCAAATAAGGAAACCATATTCAGGGTGATGCCGATATAAGGCGCAACGGCGATGGCCCCCATAAAGGCCGCCGCAATCCCAATTGTCACCCACCACGCCACGATAGGCCTTAGGAACAACATCAAAATTATCAAAACCAGGATCATACCTGAAATAGCATTGCCGCTGATCAGATCCATCCGGCTGTCGAACATTGTAGAGCCGTCAAACCAGATTGAGAATTTCATATCATCCGGAAGCGTCTTATTAATTTCTTCTTCAAATTGTCTGAGCTCTTTGCCAGCCTCGGTCACATTTAGAACGTCAGGCGACACAACCCGAAACACCGCAGCCGTCTCACCTCTAAAGGTCGCGGCGAATTTATCCGTTTCAAAACGGTCAATCACATTCGCGATATCACCGACCCTGACCGTTCCGCCGCTACCGGATTGTCTGATAATGATGTTTTCAAATTCCGCCTTTGTATTGGCCAAAGACCGGGCTCGGAGCTGTACGTTGCCGCCTGTAGTTTCAACTGTTCCGGCTGACAGATTGACGGAGGATCCAGAAATAGCGCGCGCCACTTCGCTGAAGGTAAGGCCATAGCGCTGTAACGCTTCCTCGGAGATTTCTATAGTAACCTGTTCTGGGAGCTTCGACATTTGTTCGGTTAGCTGTAATCCCGAAAGCTTGGCGAGTTTTAAGCGAATTTCATTGGCTTCGCGCTGTAAAACCAACCGGTCCACGCTCCCATGGAGGGCCATGTACATATAATCAGGCCGGGCATCCCAGCGGAAAACTTCGGGACGAAAGGCGTCTGATGGCAAATTACGAATAGTGTCGACGCGGGCTTTGACCTCATCCAGAAGTTTTTCATAATCGACATTGAGCTTGGTGCGAATATTGACATTACCGCTGCCTTCGCGGGCGGAGCCTTCAATGTAATCAATACCGTCGAGGCCATCCACGGCGTCTTCGATACGCGTGACCAATTGCTCTTCAACATCGCGCGGAGAGGCGCCAGGCCAAGCAACACTGACCGACATGCCGTTAATAGTCGTTTGCGGTATAAATTCCCGTTCGAGAGAATTATAACCAAAAACGCCCGCCACAAACATGGCAAACATCATGAGGTTGGCGGCAACGGGGTTTTTAACAAACCATGCGATGATCGATTTCATTTAACGCCCTACTCGCTGCTATCTTTTTGCCGGTCTCCAGACCGATCGGATTTCTTTTCGCCCTTTTCATCAGAATCAGGCGCGTTTTTTGGGGGTGGCGGTGGTTCTCGCAAGACATTGTCGGGGTCATTTACGTCAATCACCTTCAAGCGCATATTCACACGCGATTTCTCCATGGGCGATAGAATGACAAGCTCGCCCTCTTCAACACCAGACGCCAGGGCCGCACGTTCTTCATTCGAGTCGATAACAACCACATCTCTTATGGTCCCTTTACCATCTTCCGTAGATAAATAGACTTTATCGTCGGGACGTAATCCGTCGCGCGGTAAAATGATGGCGTCTTTATAGGTAATGCCTTTGATATTGGCGGAGATGAACAGACCGGGTGCCAGCGGCATTCCATTGTCTGACAGCCCACTTCCATACGGGTCAAAGACTTCGGCAATGGCGGCTAATGATCGGGTTTGTGTGTCAAAAGCGCTATCCGTTCTCATAATCCGTGCTTCCCAGTTCTGGGTCTTACCGGCCACTTGCGCGGATAGTTTTACAAGTGGGGCTGATTTTCGGTCTTTGGCCACAAAAGCGATCGGAAGCTCAAGCTTGGCCAGGTCGCTATCGTTTAAAGGCAGACGCACTTCGAAAATATCTGTTGAGAAAACCCGTCCAAGTCGGAAGCCAGGATTCACGAATTGCCCGAGATCGGAATTCTTCGCGCGAACTCTGCCCGTAAACGGTGCTTTGACGGATGTCCGGGTTAATTGTAGATTGGCGGCTTCAAGCTCCGCTTTCGCCGCCTGCAAACCTGCTTCGGCCTGTTGTCTCTGGGGCTGGCGCAAAGCGAGCGCAGTTGGCTCACCCCGTCCTAGTTCTTCAAAATCCCGGCGGGCAAGCTCTCCTTCAGCAATTTCCCGAGCCAGCGCCTGTTCAGCTTGCGCTACACCTGATTCAGCCCGAATGACGGCGACTTTGTAATCGCGATCATCAATTCTAAATAAGGTTTCGCCTTTTCTGATCAGGCCGCCTTCAATGAAGTTCGGCGAAACATAGATAACTTTGCCGCCCACCTCGGGTACAAGGTCAATTTCAGTCCGTGGTCGCGCTTCACCTTGTGTATTGACTTCTAGAACCACGTCGCCGCGTTTGGCATAATCACCCCGAACGGCGAGCGTATTAAACGAGCGTTCTTTTTCCTTGGGCTTATCAAAAGCTTTGACCATTAACTGGGTCGCAAAGAAAAAACCTAAAACGATCAATAAAGGCACCAGAATCAGCAAAATCTGCCCGAGCAAGGACCGACTCGCTGTTTCAACTTCCATTCCACTTTGATTTGTTGTGGTCTTTGCTGGACCTTGATCAAATCCTACTTCTTTTGCCATGTTTTCTCTCTGGGGCATCGCCCCGGCTTTAGTCCTGTATAATTATAGTCCGAGGGTTGGGTCTCCGTATTGACCCCCACCCAGAGCCACATAGAGGCGCACTCGATTATTGAGACGCTCTGTCCGCGCACTGATCAGCTGGCTTTCAGCAGATATACGACGACTCTGCGCGTCGAGCAATTGGAGAATGGAGGCCAGACCCTCAGCATAGCGGCGTTCCAGTCTTTCTTCGGCTTTGACGGCTTCGTCCAGCGAGGTTCTAAGCGCGGCTTCCCGTTCGGCCAGTCTTTGTTCAGCATCCAGCGCATTTTCCACTTCCAGATAGGCGTCCAAAATGGACCCGGCATAGCTCTCGGCCGATTGGCGCAAAAAAGCTTCCTGCTGTCGGATATTGGCCTTAATCGATCCGCCGTTGAAAATGGGCTGCGTTAAATTTGCCGCCAGGCTGGCCACCAAAGAGTCCAGATCAAAGATACGGTTAAAGGCGCCGCCGCTCGTGGATAATCCGCCGTCCAGAGAAATGCGTGGATACAGGGCTTTGCGCGCCACATCCACACTCAGGCCCTGAGCTTCAAGCCGGCGCTCGGCGGCTAATAAATCTGGTCGGCGGGTCATCATCTGAGACGGTAGACCTGCCCCGGTTAGTACCGGTAGCGGCGGCAAATCGGCCGCCGCCTGAATCTCGTCTGCCGGATAACGGCGTAATAAAATTTCAAGATTACGAGACAGAGCCGCGACCTGCTGTTTGCGCAAAGCTTCCTGCGCTTTGGAATTAGCGACGCCCGAGCGGGCCAAGCGCACATCACTAGACCCGGCAACGCCGCTTTCAAATCGGCGTTGGGTGAGGCGCAGCGAGCGCTCTCTTGTTTGCGTTTCACGCTCGGCAAGATCCAGCAATAGGCGGGCCTCAATCAAGTTAAACCAAGTCTGAGATACAGAAGATGTGATCGCCAGGCGCGCGCCCGCATAATCAGCCTGAGCCGCTTGCGCGTCTAGCTCGCTAGAGCGAATTTGATCATCAATGCGGCCCCAGAGATCCGGCTCCCAGCTGGCATTTAGTCCCCAATTAGACGAGGCATTGGTGAAGGCTCCGTCCGGCACGCCGTGATTATTGTCAAACAGCTCAAATCCAAATTGAGTTCTAGAGACGCGGCCACTTCCTGTGACTAACGGTAATTTATCCGCATCAGCAATGTCCACCCGGGCGATCGCCGCATCATATATGGCGCGCGCGGCCCGAATATTCGTATTGGCCACCAGGGCCTCATCTACCAGCTGAGTCAGAAAAGGGTCGTTAAACGTCGCCACCCAATCCGTGGCCGGGAGTTCATCTGCAGCATATTCAGTCCAATCATTGCTGACTGGCTCTGTTTTTTCGACGATGATTTCAGTCGGCTCAGGGCGAAAATCCAGGGTTTTACAGCCGGATAACAGAGCTAGAGCAGCAACAGACATGCATATCAGGCGCATTTTTGTTCTCCTTGAGCTTCGGATAGCCTATCTATAGCGAAAGTCAATCATTATTTATCGAAAAACGATAATTGTTAGAGATCGCTTTTTTATATGACGCAGAATTTGAGCCTTGTCCTGCAAATTCGTTATATGGACTGTCATTGCTTATACTCGTTTAGATCATTAAAGGATCATTCCAACAGGAAACGAGTTTATATTGTGACACCAGTCCGGGTCATCGCCCCAATTTTGACATTTCTGATCGGCATGTGTCTGATCCGTTTTGTGGTGCCCGGCAATAACTGGTCCAATGCCCTGCTCATTTCATCTGTGATGGTCATGATTTACTATGCCCTGAGCTATATTTTTGAACGGTCCTCGCAAAAGAGCCATAGCGCTGATCAGAGGCTCCCGTTTTTTAAAGGCGAGACCCGTCTGGCAGCGTCACTGCGCGAGGCGATTATTATTGTCGATGACCGCTTGCGCATGGTTCATATTAATCCGGCCGCCCATGCTCTGTTTCCCGATATCCGCGTGGGCGAGTCGTTAAGCTCTGTGTCACGGCACGATAATCTTGAGGGGCTGGCGGGACAGGCGCTGTCCGGGGATACACCGGAGCCATTTGTCTTTCAGGTCTATGACCCCATAGAGCGCCACATCCGGGTGACCGGCTCTATTCTGCGACCGGAACCGGTTCTGGATGAAAAGTCTCGCGCCGTAATCATTTTTTATGATGTCACCGATCTGGAGCGTGCCAATGCCCTCAGAGCTGATTTTCTTGCCAATGCCTCCCACGAACTCAAGACTCCTGTGGCTTCATTATTAGGATATATTGAAACCCTGCGCGGTCACGCCAAGGACGACCCGGAAGCTCAGTCCATGTTTCTGGGTATCATGCAACAGCAAGCCGAACGCATGCAGAGACTGATTAGTGACATTCTTTCCCTGCGCCGGATCGAGCTGTCCGAACATAAAACCCCAACGGAAACAGCGGATCTCTATCTGGCCTTTTTAGCGGCCAAAGAATCGGTCGCCCCCATGGCCAAACAATCCGGGATCAAAATCAAATATGAGGGTCCTAAGGAATTACTGGTTCTGGGTCAGCAAGATGAGTTGGTGCAGCTGGTCCTCAATATAATCGACAATGGGGTCAAGATGACGGAAGACGATCAAAACATAATCGTGACCGGTGAGCGCGTCCAGCAATGGGAGCCGACCCACGCCTTTCCAGAACAGCCTATCGGAGCAGACTTCTCTCGTCGACGGATCGTTACGCCGCCCGAGACAAATGAAGGGTTTGCGCAAATCCGGATCCGAGATGGCGGTCCAGGCTTCAAAAAAGAACACCTGCCGCGTCTGTCGGAACGTTTCTACCGCGTTGCCGGAGATCGCAGCTCAAAGGAAAAAGGGACGGGTCTGGGTCTGGCCATCGTAAAACACATCATCAAACGCCATCGCGGCGGATTGCTGATCGAAACCGCCGAAGGTATCGGTACGGAATTTTCTATACTGATCCCCTTGGCCGGGACGCCGGACAACGATGCGGAACCCCCTCTTAATCCCGCCCCCATTAGCCTTGCCCGAGGGACCTATTTACCTAACTAGCCAAATAGTGTTTGACACTCATGGCTAGTTATGTTTTATTATCCTCATAGCGAGGATAGTTAAGTGTCAAAACCAGAAAATATCAGTCTTTATCAATTCTTTGAGCGTTTCCCGAACGAGGAAAGCGCCAGAGTTTATTTTGAAAAGAAACGCTGGAATGATCAGATCGTATGTCCTCATTGCGGAAGTGAAAAGACTTCCGAGTGTAAGAACCATAAACCTATGCCTTACCGCTGCAAATCTTGCCGTAAGCATTTCAGCGTTCGCACAGGCACAGTATTGGCCGAGTCTCGTTTGCCCCTGCATAAATGGCTTATGGCCATGTATATGCTCACAACGGCCCGTAAGGGGATATCCAGCGTTCAAATGGCTAAAGAGCTAGGCATTACTCAAAAGTCTGCATGGTTCTTGGCGCAGCGTATCCGTGAATGCTGGTTTGGCAAGGACAGCGATAGTGACCGTAGCGATAAGCTGGAAGGCATTGTTGAAGTTGACGAAACCTATGTAGGCGGCAAGAATAAGGGCATGCATGCCCATAAACGTAAGCAGCACACGCGATTTTCAAATAAACAGATCGTTCTCGGTATGCGCGAACGCAACGGCAATGTAAGAGCCTTTCACATGGAAAAGAATGATCGCAGCATGGCCGCGCCTATTCATAAACATGTCGAAAAAGGCTCAATAGTTATGACTGACTCCGCTGCCGTGTATAATCACCTAAGCAAGTCATATGAGCATCATTCGGTAAACCATTCCGTAGGTGAGTATGTTCGCGGACAAGCCCACACAAACGGCATTGAGTCATTCTGGGCGCTGTTAAAGCGTGGCCATTACGGAATTTACCACTATATGAGTCCCAAGCACCTGCACCGTTATGTGAATGAGTTTTCATTCCGCCATAACACCCGTGAATTTGGGACAATGGATTTTATATCCGCCACATTAACCCGCGCTATTGGTAAGCGCCTGAAATATTCGGAACTAATAGATGGCTAAGATACCAAAAGAAATTGAACCTATAGATGCAGATTTTGATGACTTGGCTGACGCAATTGTTAGTGCAGAGCCACCACCACAGCCGCCACCAGAAGCGCCTCAAGTAGCCGAGCAAAGTGACTTCTTGTTCTTTTCGACAGATGGTACTGATCTGATCAGAGTATTTGTCGCAAATGAAGATGTGTGGATTACTCAGCTAGCTATGGCTGAAATATTCGGCATCGATAAGTCCGGCATCTCTAGACATCTAAAAAACATCTTCGACTCTGAAGAATTGGTTAAGGAGTCAGTTGTTGCAAAAATTGCAACAACTGGAAGTGATGGGAAAACATATCAAGTCGATCACTACAATTTGGACGCTATTTTGTCAGTCGGATTTAGGGTCAATTCACGAAAAGCGATACTATTTCGACAATGGGCCTACAAAGTCTTGCGCGAATATTTGATCAAAGGCTTTGCAATGGATGATGAGCGCCTAAAGCAAGGCAGTCAGCTTTTCGGGAAAGACTATTTTGATGAGCTCTTGGAGCGCATCCGAGAAATTCGCGCATCTGAACGCAGATTCTATCAGAAGGTTACAGAAATCTATATCCAGTGTAGTTATGACTACGACGCAAGCTCTGAGCTAACTCAAAAGTTCTTCGCTCACGCACAAAACAAACTTGAGTATGCCATCACCGGATATACGGCTGCTGAGATAGTTCAAAAAAGGGCCGATCACAACCTTCCATATATGGGACTGACAACCTGGAAAAATCAAAAGCAGGGCGGTAAGGTTCGTAAGGCTGATATAACTGTTGCTAAAAATTATCTCACTAAAGAAGAGATTTCGAACTTAAATTTACTTGTGACTATGTTTCTGAATTTCGCAGAGAATTTGGCCAAAAAGGGCCGCAGAATGTCAATGAAGGATTGGCATGAAAAGTTAGATGACTTTCTAAAGTTCAATGAGTATCAAATACTAAGCAACTTCGGTAAGGTCAAAAAATCTGTTGCTGACAAAATAGCGGCAGCCGAATATGAAAAATTCAAACCAATCCAAGACGCCGATCATAAATCCGATTTTGACAAAGCAGTCGAAGAAATTCAGGCTAGGGGAATGCTACCAAGCTAAGGCTGCAGTTTTGATAAGGCATCTAGCGCGGCCTGAAGCTTGCCATCTATTAGGCTGGTGATGAACCAGCCAAACAGCCCAATCGCGATTGCACCTACAGCCATGCCGCCCTTGATGAAGGTTGCTTGACTATTAAGTTTGTCTACCTTTTTACCCTGTTCTTCAACATCCTTGATTAGGCGCTCCACCAGAGTAGAAAGCTTCGCTACCTCTGTTATGACAAACCGTATGTCCGAGGTAGGATGTAAGTCGCGTGGCGTTGTTTGTGCAAACTCTTGCGGCGTCTCTGTTGGTGGGACCTCCTTGACCACGGTCAATCCTCCCACTTATCTTTTATCCAAGACCAAACAGCTGGATTTGTCCTGCCATAGTAAGACGCCACCTCAACAACAACAACACCGTTAATGTCTCCTTGAGTGACTCCGAGTAGGTCTGAAACGCTTTTCGCAGATTCGTCACCGGAAACCAACCATGACCCCGTGCTTAGGGAGTAATGATCAGATTCAAAATGCTCGTGAATTTTTTCACTTAGCTTTGCAGTATTTTCTAGGTCTGTTTGGACCAGTAGAAATATTGACATAGATAGTCTTTCCCAATGGGTAGCACACTTAGTATTGCTGCGTAAGAATTGCAATATCTTAAGGTGATTTAGAAAAAATTGACAAAAGCCAGAAGTTTTTGGCTAGTTACGTATATAGGTCCCTTGCCCAAAGATTCACAAAACTGTCATAAATAGTTCACACTTGAATATCATAGGGCATTTGAGCAGGTTTAGCTCCGTCAATGGTCGGAGAAATGTGGTCGGAGAATTTTGATGAAGCCCAATGTCTTGATCGCTGAGGACGAAGACGCCCTCGCCACATTGCTGGAATATAATTTCACCAAAGAAGGTTATGACGTCACCGTGGCCTATGACGGCGAAGAAGCCTTGCTGCAGGCTTCGGAGCGAACACCTGATATTATTCTCATGGACTGGATGATGCCCAAGCTTTCCGGCGTCGAAGTCTGCCGCCGTCTGCGCCGGCGAGCTGAAACCCGGACAACGCCGATCATCATGCTGACGGCCCGGGGCGACGAAACTGACAAAATTACCGGACTCGATTATGGTGCCGACGATTATGTGACCAAACCTTATTCCATGCCCGAGCTTTTAGCCCGCGTGCGGGCGGTCCTGCGCCGGGCACAACCTGGCATCCTCGAAGATATCATCCGTCAGGGCGACATCGAAATTGACACCAAAGCTTTTCGCGTACGCCGGGGGGACAAGGAAGTACATTTGGGCCCCACAGAATTTCGCCTCCTGGATCACTTTATGCGTCACCCCACCCGAGTCTTTTCCCGAGAACAGCTTCTGGATGCTGTCTGGGGCCGGGACGTTTATGTGGAGGCGCGCACTGTGGATGTGCATATCGGACGCTTGCGCAAGGCGCTCAAAAACGCCGGCGGCAAAGATCCGATCCGAACCGTGCGCTCCGCCGGTTATGCGTTTGAAGCCCCTATAGAATAGGCGCGTAACAAAAAAGGCGCCCGCAGGCGCCTCATTCTCAGAAAATGTACCGGGCTTAGGTAATATACCGGGTCGGCCGTCTTGGCGGTAGCGTCTTCTGGCCGGAACCGCGGCGTCGGCTGGGCTGATAGGCGACGTTGCAATGGGCATCACAATAAGGCTCGCCCTGTTTGATCTTGCGGCCGCAAAATCGGAAATCCGATGCCACAGGGTCCCCAATAGGCCATTTACACATATGATCGCGAATGGTCATGATGGTGGCATACTCGCCATTGGGCAGCGGCTTGGCTTCAATCGGCGGCGGGGGCGGGGGCGCAGCAGGTGCAGACGGCTTGGAGACCGCGCGCGGCGTTCGGGGCTTGCTCGCGGTTGCCCTCTTTCGCGGGGTCGCGGCACGAACATTGGTCGCCTTTTTCGGGCGGGACGGCTTGGCGCGTCCTGACAGACCTAAGCGGTGAACCTTTCCGATGACAGCGTTTCGGGTCACCCCGCCCAGCTGTTTGGCAATCTGACTGGCCGACAGTCCTTCAGCCCATAATTTCGTCAGAATCTCTACCCGATCTTCGGTCCAAGCCATGTCACATCCCTATAAATTGCGCAGAAAAGCGCGTTGAATCCCCGTTAGCGGCGTGAAAACGCTACATATAGTATATGAAGGAAAACCCCCGATCCCTCTCACGCAATATCTTGTAGCGCATCCAAAAGAAAACACAAGATGAAGCTTTTACGGCAGCTGCTATATATCCACAGAAATCAATATATAGTAGGCTGACTGAGTCAGGATGTCGCAGGCCTTACTGAGATCTTTTACAGATCAAAGCACCAACAGATGACAGCTTTTTGAGCGTGCAAACGATTTTCCGCCTCGTCAAAAACCACAGATTGTGGACCGTCAATAACGCTGGTGGCCACCTCTTCTCCGCGATGGGCTGGCAGGCAGTGCAGGAAGAGCGCATTTTTGGCGGCCGTTTCCATCAAAGCATCCGTGACCTGCCACGGCATGAGATCTTTGAGGCGGGCCTCAGCGTCCTCATCGCCCATAGAGACAAAAGTATCGGCGACGACCACATCCGTGTTTTCGCAGGCTTTCATGGGGTCTTCGATGAGCTCGATTTTCGCGCCGGCGTTTTGCGCGGCGGAAATAGTTTGGCCATTAATAGCGTAGCCTGCGGGCGTTGATATGCGTAGCTTATAGCCAAATTTGGCGGCGGCGTTCACAAAGCTCACGGCTACATTATTGCCGTCGCCAACCCAGGTGATGGTCATGTCAGAGAGCTGCCCGCCCTTTTCCTCAAGAGTCTGAAGGTCGGCCATAATCTGGCAGGGATGGTTATAGTCAGTCAGGCCGTTGATCACCGGCACAGAAGAATTACGCGCAAGCTCCACAAGCGCGTCATGAGAATTGGCCCGCAGCATAATACCGTCTACATAGCGGGACAGCACTTTGGCCGTGTCATCAATGGTCTCGCCCCGGCCCAGCTGCATGGTGCCTGCCGTCGCTGTGATAACCGAGCCGCCCAGCTGACGCATGCCTTGCTCAAATGAAAACCGGGTGCGGGTCGAGCTCTTCTCAAAGATCAGCGCCAAAGTCTCACCCAGAAATGGCGCGTCAATATCCGGCAGACCTTTAGGCAAGTCAGCCCGCGCCTTTTTTCGCCGGTGCGCTTCATCCAATATGGCCCTGAGTTCAGAGGCCGGAATATCGGCCAGAGATAAGAAATGTTTTGGCTGTGGCATCACTCTGTCTCAAAGCAAAAATGAGGCTTAGCGAATAATCATTAAAACTTCCACCATTATGTGATAATTGGCGTCATGGCATCGCACCCTCATAATCGAACCGTTTTGATCACTTATGGCTTATTGCTGGCCATATTCACCTTGTTTATGGCCTGGTTTTTTCATTCGATTTCTGTCGATCCGTCAGGATCCTTTAAGAATGAAAGCCCTCATACCGTCGGATATGGTCGTAACCACAAAGGCGAATATCTTTGGGCTTATTTTATGGCCGCGGAGTTTTTGGTTTTATTGGCTATTCTCGCGCCCCATAAAGGCCATCGCCATTGGGGACTTGTGCTGACGGGTTTTATCACGGCCGCCCTTTGGACCATTTTGATGGGTCTCGGCATGATGCATAGCAGCCCGGTTTTCGCTATTCACCTCTTTTGGATGGTCGCAGTCAGCATCATATTACTGTTCGCGTTGATTTTAGGGTTTTTCGATCGGCACTATCGGCTGCCCGACGGCGGCAGTCTTCGAAACCAAGCCTACCGAAGTCTGGTCATTTTGTTTTCAGGGCTTTCGGCCGGAATCTTGGCTCTGGCCATAATCATCGGCGGCTTTGCGCTATGGGCGGGGTTGATGGTTTAACCCTCAAAATCCGGCAGAGCCCGCGCCTCTTCGAAACACTCCCGTAGAACCCCAATCGCTTCTCGCACATGATTTTCGTCGATGATCAGTGGTGGAGCCATGCGCATGACATTGTCACCGGCGCTGCCAAGCAGGAGCTTTTTGGTCAGGGCGTTTTTGCGTACGGCCAGAGCTTCTTTTTTTAGTCGCAATCCGATCAATAGACCTTTGCCGCGAATTTCATCGACCACATCCGGGAACTCATCTTTGAGGCCTTCAAATTGTTGTTTGACGAAATTGCTGACCTTGTTGACATGGGCCATCATGCCGGGATCATTTAGCAGATCAAAAGCCGCATGCCCGACAGCCATAGCCATAGGGTTACCGCCATAAGTCGAGCCGTGCGTGCCCGGCACCATACAGGCGGCGATCTCTTCTTTGGCAATACAGGCCCCCAAGGGGAAGCCGCCGCCAATGCCTTTGGCTGCAGCCATGATATCGGGCTCTGCCCCTTCGACCCATTGATGGGCGAATAGCTTGCCGGTCCGCCCGGCGCCGCACTGAACTTCGTCGTAAATGACCAGCGCGCCGTGTTCGTCGCACATTTCGCGCAGACCCCGCAGGCATTGGTCGGGCATAGGCCGCAGACCGCCTTCGCCCTGAACCGGCTCAACCAAGACGGCGGCGGTTTTTTCGGACATATGTTCCTTGAGCGCATCGTGATCGCCAAATTCCAGATGAATAAAGCCCGGCAGGCCTGGGCCGAAACCTTTGAGGTATTTAGGATTACCGCCAGCATTGATCGTGCCCAGCGTGCGGCCATGAAAGGCGCCCGTAAACGTGATGATCTCGTATCGCTCTGTGTCGCCTTTGTCATAGTGATAACGCCGCGCCGTCTTCATGGCGCATTCCACGGCCTCGGCCCCGGAATTGGTGAAGAAGACTTTGCCAGCCCATGGCAGGGCGTCGCAGTATTTTTTGGCCAGCTCACGCCCGCCTGGGATCTTAAACATATTAGAGAGATGCCAGAGCTTCTCTGATTGATCCTTGACCGCATTGATCAAATCCGGATGGCCATGGCCCAAACCATTGACAGCGATACCGGCGATAAAGTCGAGGTAGCGCTCTCCGTCTTCGGTATAGAGATAAGCGCCCTCACCGCGCACAAATTCCACCTCTGGCGGACGGTAGCAGTCGTAAAGATGATCACCCTGTGGCATGGTAAGTCCCCTGTATTAAGCCTTGAGTTTCCAACCGGATTTTAAAACCCGCAGGACCGTAAAGAGTAAGATAATATTGATGATGGCGATTAGTATAACGCCAATTTTCAGATTGCTTTCGGCCACCCCGCTAAATCCGTAGCGAAAGCCGTCAATAACATAAAAGAGCGGATTAACCCGCATTAGCCCCTGGAAGAACTCTGGCAGGCCGTGAATGGAATAAAACGTGCCTGACAAGAATGACAGCGGCAAAATTATAAACTGATTGACCACGGCTAACTGGTCGAATTTCTCCGCCCAGATACCCGAGAGAATGCCAACCATAGCCATCATAGCGGCGGCAGACAGGCCGAAGTAAAACAGGGCCCACCATTGCTGCGGCCACATGCTCTGGCCAGCATAGATGGCAAACATGGACAGGCCAATGGCCGTCACCACGGCTACCAACACGCCGCGTGTCATGCCGCCGCCAATATAGGCAATGGCCATTTCAATATGAGAAAGCGGCGGCATGAGCACATCAATGATAGCGCCCATAAGCTTGCCGGTCATAATGGATGAGCTGGTATTGGCCGAGGCATTATTGAGTACGCCCAGCATAATCAGGCCGGGAATAAGAAACGCGATAAATTCCCCAGACCCACCGCCACGCATCTCTGCAAAGGCCAATACGAAAACTGTCATATAAAGCAGGTTGGAAATAATCGGCGCCAGCAATGTCTGCGGCCACACCCGCATAAAGCGGCGAACTTCTTTGGTGTAGAGCGTCCACAGGCCAAGCCCGTTCCAGCGGCCAAATTCCCGCGCCGTAGCCATGGCAGGCGCCGTTGGCACTTTGGGTTTCGATATAACCGCGTTTTCGCTCACGTTTGAAATCCTTATTTCTATTGTGGGAGCTATCATGGCCCCAAGCGCACGCCAATAGTGCGAAAGCCCGGTTTTGTGAAAAAATATTGCGCCAAGTGCAGACGGGGCCTCAAAGCCTTATAGTTAACCAAACCCTGTTAAACATAGTTAACAGCCCATTAAGACATTGTTGCGACTCTTCCACTGATTCGAATCAGTCTGAGGATCTATGATCATGGTATTCCGCCTTAAATATTGCATCGTTGCTCTATCGACATTGGCCATGGCGGCCTGTTCCGGCAGCTACGGCGATTATGACGAATACGGCTATGGCGACGGTTATGGCTATGCAGGTGGCAACGGATATGGCGATGCCAATATGTACGCCAATTACGGCCAGGCCGGATATGGCATGGGCGGAATGGGTGGCATGGGCATGAACTGCATGTCCAGCGCCGGATATGGCGGCATGGGTTATGGCGGCGGTTACACCCAAAGCGGACTGAGAACCGGTCGATATGGTAATCCAGTTGTGGCGACGGGAAATGTCGAATTTTACGGCAAGAAATCCCGCTATGGCAGTTATCAACAATCCAGCGCCGGTAATGCCGGCTGTACGAGCGGCTACTGGACCATCCCAACCTATCAAGTCGTCCAACAACCGCCTGCCGTGATGACGCCAGCGCCCGCGCCCGTCATGACAACAACCGTTCAGCAAAGCTGCCCCGATGGGCAATACCGCATGGATAACGGGGATTGCGCGATCATGATCAATGATGAGACCGAGCAATATGTTCCGCCGGTGACATCTTATCCAACTGTGACCGCGCCAACGGTAGATTGGTACGAACCCGTTCGGAAATAATTCAGAATTTCGCCCGCTTTAAAATGGCAAATAGTTCCGTTTTTTCGTATAGCTTGTATAGCCGATCTTGGCCCCGAGTCTGAGGCCGACGCCTGTCCGGATCGGGGCCAGGGTTACGCCGTTAGCCCGTTGATAATTCACGGCCATACCGCCGATTAGATAAGCGCTTCCATCAACTCCCGGATAACGGCGATAAATAAATTCCGGGTCTTGCAAATCATAGACGAGTGTAAAGACCTTTGAGGCGTCCGCGCCCAGGTCAAACCCGACCGTTGGCCCCTGCCAGTAGACTTTGGCCGTCCGGCCGTCTTTCATCCAAAGCGTACCTTTGCCATATCTCAGACCGATACCGACGGCACCACTGCCTTCCTCGCCGGTAATATATCCAACAGGGCGGCCCCGGTCCTTGAACAGTTTTTCAATGGCGGTTGCAGCGCTTTCGGCCGTCACGCCCAAATGGGTTGAGATCGCGGTGGTTAACTCGCTATCGGAATAGGTTGTGCCGCCATTTTGAACAGATTGAGTATGGCCCGCTTTGGTGTTTTGCTGCGCATATGGGTTGGTATCGGTTGTCGAACACGCGGTGATTGCGAGCGCTGACAATGTCAAAAACGTGGCTTTTACGGCTTTCATGGTGACCTCCGGGTCTATCCTGATAATGGCCCGGACAGTGAAAAAAGCCAGTTAACATTCCTTTAAGAAGGTGAACAACGCCAAACACCAGGAGGCCTTGAAAGGGAAAATTGAGTTCCTACATCGGACTCCCGGCCAGTGCCGCAAGTTCATTGGGCTGCGTCGGGACTTAATGCGGGCTGCTCATGATGAGGGCCCATAACTTAAACATTGCTTTTTTAAGGATGTAACTATGAGAACTTATGATTTTTCACCCCTTTACCGCTCTTTTGTTGGATTTGACCGTATGGCCAGCCTGATCGACTCCGCGTCTCAGGCCATAGACGCCTCCACCTCTTATCCCCCTTATAATGTGGCTAAAATCGACGAAAATGCCTACCGGATCGAACTGGCCGTCGCCGGGTTCGCCGAAGATGAAATCGACATTGAGAGCCATGAAAATGTGCTGACCGTGACCGGTCGCAAAGAACAAGCGGACAATGACTCTACCCCCGGGGGCCCGGATTACCTGCACCGAGGTATCGCCTCTCGCGGCTTTGAGCGCCGGTTTCAACTGGCCGATCATGTCTTTGTGACAGGTGCCGATTTGGTCAATGGATTGCTGGTGATCTCCCTGAAACGGGAACTTCCTGAGGCGTTAAAACCCCGAAAGATCGCTATTGGCAGCAAAGATGACGGAAAATTAATTGCCCCGAAACCTTCCAGAAAAGCGAAAGCTGCCTAAATAGAGGTCAAGCGTAGAGAACTTTCCGCTCCCCTGGGAAACCTCCGCTTTGACAGTGGCGCCGCGTTATAGCCCCCCTCCCTCGCGCGGCGCCACAATCATTTCACCCTATAGTCGTCTCATATTTTGCTGGCTATTCATCCGTCCATGAGCCTACACTTCACCGATGAAACCCGAATTTTTAACCCGCCAAAGACTGCGGCGAACGGCCCTTATATTCGGCACGCTCTTTGTCCTGATCCATGGGTATGGCCTGGTGTTGAAAGTCATGCCCGTGCCAGGAACCGTGAATATGAGCCAAAGGGCTGGTGCGGGCGAGACCATCCGAAATGACTGGGTTCCCCTAGAAGATATCTCGCCCTATCTGGCCTATGCGGTCATTGGCGCGGAAGACAGCCGGTTTTGCAGCCATCACGGCATTGACTGGAAAGCCATTGAAAAAGTCCTGGATGAACGCGAGGCGGGCAAACGCAAACGCGGCGGTTCCAGCATCACGCAGCAAGTGGCCAAAAATGTTTATCTTTGGAATGGCGGCGGCTGGGTCCGCAAAGTGCCCGAGACCTGGCTGGCGCTTTATATCGACACTATTTGGAGCAAACGCAGGATCATGGAAGTGTATCTGAATATTGCCGAATGGGGCGACGGTCTCTTCGGCGCTGAGGCCGCGGCGCAAATCCGCTTTGGGAAATCCGCCAAAAACCTGACGGCGCGCGAGGCCGCTCTGCTTGCAGCCGTCCTGCCCAGTCCTAAAAAATGGCGCTTGGATCCGCCCGGCGACTATGTGAAGAAACGGGCAGCGACGCTGGTGACCAGAACAGCCGATGTGAAATGGGGCGGATATGGCAAATGCATAAAGGTCGACGAAAGCAAGATGCGGTTTGCCCGACCGAAAGTGGAGGATGCACCCGAAGCTGTGCCTGAAACTTTTCAGGAGGCTGAACCCAAGTTTGACGACGAGTCAGAAAACGGGCCAGAAAACGGGCCAGAAAACGGAGCAGAAAACGAAACCGAACCGGAGAGCTTTGAGACCTTACTTGAGGATATGGAAATAGCTGTCGACCAATCCCGAGACCCAGACGAAGAAACCATAGACGAAACACCGCCTGAGCGGCTATGAGCGGCCCGTGAAACCTCAAGTCAAAATATGCGGCCTGACCCGGCCCGAAGATGTGGAAGCGGCGATTAGATACGGCGCGGCATACCTGGGTTTTATCGTCGAGGCGAAAAGCAAACGCCGCCTGTCAGTGGCCGAGGCCGCGCGTCTCGCTTTGCCGGCCAAAGGCATCATCCCGCGTGTGGCAGTCACGGTCAACGCAGATGACTCTGTCCTCGCAGCTATCATCGAGCAGATGCAACCGGACTTCATCCAGTTCCACGGCGATGAGCGCCCAGCCCATTTGGCGCGTATCAACCGGGACTTTGGTGTGCGCACCATCAAAGCTTTGCCCATATCAAGCGCCGAAGACATGACTGCCGCCATCGCATTTTCGGGCTTTGCAGATTATCTCTTATTCGACGCCCGGCCGCCTAAAGGCGAGCAAGTACGCGGCGGACATGGCCTGGCTTTTGATTGGAATATCCTGCGGACTGCTACTCTGCCCAAAACCTGGTTTCTGGCGGGTGGC
>CALDSY010000052.1 GCA_937924355.1 uncultured Caulobacterales bacterium | reverse complement strand
TTTGATGTCGCCGGTTGTGATAATAGACTGTGAGTGGCCTTTGGAGCGGCGGACAACCGCATGAATGCGGGCAATCAGCTCATCTTTATGGAAAGGCTTGGTCATATAGTCGTCAGCACCCGTGCCGAGGCCGCGAACTTTACTATCAATGTCGGATGTGCCGGACAGAATAAAGATCGGCGTGTTGACTTTCGCCATACGCAGAGTCTTCAAAACGTCAAAACCGGGCATATCTGGCAGGTTAAGATCGAGAAGGATGATGTCATAATCATAAAGTTTCCCAAGATCGACGCCTTCTTCGCCTAAATCAGTCGTATATACATTGAAGCCTTCCGACTTCAGCATTAATTCGATACCCTGTGCGGTTGCACTGTCATCTTCAATAAGAAGAACGCGCATAAGCCCTTACCTCCCGGCGAATCACCCCCAATGGAATTGGGAATATGGTTAACTTAGTTCGACATGTAAGTGAATCCCGTAAATCAAGTGTTAACAATGATGTCAATTTTTTAACGGATAGGCCAAATCAGGCCGAATTATTTTTTTCAGTTCTGTTTACCTGACCGTAATCAACTTGAATTATATAGGACGGAAATGGGGGCAAACCCTGATAAAAAATATAATGATTAGGTGAGTTATGAGTCAGGCAATGGAGCGGAGTATCCGCCAAACGCGTTTCGCGATTGAGGATCTGCAGAAAAGAGTAGCGGTTCTAGAAGCAACCCGTGAGGATCTAGAACGTCAGATCCGCAAGCTTAACGACAGTGTCCCTGAAGAGGAAGTCGACGCGAATGCAGAACGCGAAGGTTATGTGGCCTATGGTTCATATGCAAAGTCGGTGATTGCCCGGAAGAAAAATCTACGCTCTTCTCTGGATGATATTTCACAACAGCAAGGCGAATTGGCCAATGAATTACAAATGGCGCTGGAAGCCTTGGACAGTTTCGAACGTGTCCGAGCCCGCCAAATGGCGCAGCAGGCCGAAAAAAGGCTCAAACGCGGCGCATAGCGTAAACACAGAATTGTGGGGATAAAAGGCGAGCTTCGGCTCGCCTTTTTGTGTTTCAGGATTTCAGTACCGCAGATTTATGGAGCCGGGGACGCCTCAACCCAGGCGTAAATCTCGTCCAGTTCATAATCTTCGGCCAGCTCTTCCCAATCCGAACTTGCCACATCATAGCTTGTTTCTTCGCCGGATGACGGCAGTTTCAAGAAACTGGCTCCGGCAAACCCGACCGAAAAGGCGAATAACATCAAAGCCGCCACGGCCTTCTGGCTGAACCGAGCAAGATTATTATTGGCAGGGACGGGCACAGCGTCTGTAGCCGTTTCCGGAAGTTGATTGAGGATACGGGCCTTGAGCATATCCGTGCCGGGTTCCAAGCGTATGGTATCCAGGGCCCGGTCCAATTCGCCTTCTGAGGCCAAGATGGCTGCCGCGTCGGCTGTATTCTCCGCCTGCCAGGCCAACATATCTGCCCGGTAAGCATCGGGCCATCGGGCCGCATTGGCGCCGTAGGTTTCAACTGTTCTCAAAAATTCGTCTCTGGTCATGTCTATATCCTCACTTCCGGACCCACGGATTCTTTAAGGGATTTTTTTAAGGCTTGCCGCGACCGTCGGAGCAGGCTTTCAAAGGCCGGGACGGTCAGCTCCATAATATCGGCGCAATTTTTCTGCGGCAGATCCTGATAATAAAACAATGTCAAAGCAGCCTTTTGACGTTCCGGCAAAAGACCCATCGCCGCGGCCATCTGTTCTGACTGCTGCGTCGAAACCATATGGTCGTCTTGTAGGATGTCTGTCCCGGCCCGTTCCGGCACAGAATCTGTGTAAATGGGCTTTTTCTTGCGGAGCTGATCCAGGCACATATTTGTGGCCACTCGGCGCATCCAGGTAATGAGTTTGGCATTCCCGGTTTGCCATTTCGGTAACATCTGCCAGGTTTTCAAAAAAACGCTCTGCGTAATATCTTCTGCCAGATGCACGTCACCCAGCATTTGCGCGCTTTGCGCGGACAGGCTTTTGATGTGACGATCCATTAACATGGCAAACGCCCGTTGGTCCTGGCGCATCAAGGCCGGCAGGATATCGCTGTCCGGGTCCCGGGACGCGCCCGGAACCTTATATTGGGTATTGAAATCCATCAGCCGAGACCCGCGCTGCTATTAACGTCCGCGCCGTCTCTTTTTACCGCGCTTTCGGCGCATGCCTTCACCTTCGGTCAGCTGACCGTCACCATTGGCATCCATGTGGTCAAACATTGTCTCGGCGCCTTCCCTGTACTCCTGAGCGGAGATGAGGTCGTCACCATTGGTATCCACGCGGGACAGCATGTCCTTGCCGCCCCGGCGACCGGATTTTTTCCAGCCATCTCGAGCGCCATCACGACCGCCTGCGGCTCTACGCTTTTCGCGCATTTCCTTGAATTTCTCGCGGTGGCCTTCCATTTTCTGACGCATGGCTTCCCGATCAGAGTCGTCCACTTGACCGTCCTGGTTGACATCCATGCGTTGACGCATTTTTTCGCGTTTTTTGCTTTTGCGCATGTCGCCGGCAGAATCAAATTCATCCCGGGTAATGACGCCGTCACCATTGGCATCCATACGGGTGAAGTGTTCCGAGCGGCGTTCTGAATCCCGGTTGGTTCGGGCGGTTTCGCGCTCATCCGTCGAAATATAGCCATCACCATTTAGGTCTGACTTGGCAAATCTTGCATCGGAGGCCGCCAAAAACTCGGCCCGTGTGATAACGCCGTCCTGATTGGTATCTGCCTTGGGATTAGCCATGGCAGCTGTGCCCATAAGAGCCGTGGCCAGCGCCGTTAAAAGAAGGGTGTTTTTCAGTGTCATAGTAATTCTCCTTGCGAATTCTATAACACTAAACGTGTCAGCCCGACAAATCCGTCGCGCATATGCAAAAAAAGTGTGTTTTTATGCAGCGTTTCGGATTTTGGCTTGATCGATCATTTGCACGAGCGTTTTCGGCGCAACCCAAGGATCCGTTGAGTGACCGATATAAGGCGGCGGCGCGCCCAAGAATTCCTTGACGGTTTCAATAAGGGTCAAAGCGCTCTCATTAGCCTGCGCCTGCGGCCCAAATGACATGAGCATGGGGTCATATTCCGGGAAACGCCGGCGGATGGCTTCGATCATCCAATAAGCGCGCATGAACTTGTCTCCCTCGGAAGAATAGCAAAGCAAGCTGGCATCGGCGGCCCCGGCAAGCCGGACATGCGCCGGTGTACATCCACTTTCTGTGGCGACAAAAACCCAATCATATTCCATTGAGAGCGCGACGAGACTGCCCAGCAATATATTCAGGCTCATTTTACCTGCCGCAACGGCCGTGAAATGTTCATTGCTCGTGACATATTTTACATCCCGCATATTTGCTTCGCGAAAAAACACATCGGCGAGAGTTTTATTATAGATGATTCCAGCCTCTTCCATCAGCAGTCCCTGACAGCAATCGATCATCAGCACGGTCTCTCCACGAGCGGCGGCCGCCTTGGCTAGACTTAATGTTGTTGCTGTTTCTCCAAGCCCGCGATTGGACGAGAAGACCGGAACAAGTTGCCGTTTTGGCAAAGTATTCTGTTGTGGCATTGTATTATTTTGCGCCATCTTTTATCACCATTCTACCCAGGCCATCTGTTGTGGCCATTGCTGATGTTTATAGGGATAAGGTCTTAAGGGCGGTCTAAATCAAACGGGCCTTGAAAGCCTTTTTGAGTCTATGGTAAAAAATGTATTACGGAATTTATGTCAAAAAAAAAGCTGCCCCCAAAACATTGGAAGCAGCTTTTTGACACCTGTTAAACAGGTCTATCTATATTGTTGGATACGCGTTGTTCGTAAGCCTGAAATTCCATAGCTTTCGATAGATCTCTGCCAGGAAAGAAACTCTTCACCTGACAATCCATAGCGCTCGCACGCAGCTTCCAAAGTCAGCAATCCTCCCCGGACCGCGGCAACCACTTCTGCTTTGCGACGAATAACCCACCGTACGGTATCGGGAGAAGGGAGATCTGCCAAAGTTAGTGGCGTCCCTTCTGGTCCGATGACCACATTTTCTCTCTTATTTCTCTGAGTGCTCATTATATTTGGGCCCCTTATTTATCCTCAGTTTCACCAAGATACTCAGCAAATATATAATGTGTGTGTTAAAAAGGGTTTAAGCGGGAGCAAAAAATAGTAATAAAAACAATGGTTTACCAAGGTTAACAGGCGTCAATTATGGTTAACGGGAGGCTTTCAAAAAAACTAAGTTGTTGATTCTATTGAAAGATTCAGAGTGCGTTCATCCATCATGTGTCTCGACTCGTAACACCTGCATCCCTATATGAGGCCGGAAATTAACGAAATTCAGTGCGAAGGTTAATAAATTTAGGCCGGATTCAAGGCAAATTCTTAAATCTGGGAACGGTTATATGGTTGAAAAAACAAATTCGTTAGGGTTTTCAAAGCCTGTGAGCGAGACCCGGGTCGTGGTTGCCATGTCAGGGGGGGTCGATAGCTCGGTCTGCGCAGCCATGCTCGCCAAACAGGGCTATGATGTCATTGGCGTGACCTTGCAGCTCTATGACCACGGGGCGGCCATCCAAAAAGAAAAAGCCTGTTGTGCCGGTCAGGATATCTACGATGCGCAGCGCGTGGCCGAAATGATGGGCTTCCCCCATTATGTGCTCGATTACGAGAGCAAGTTCAAAGACAGCGTCATGCAGGACTTCGCGGACACCTACCTAAAAGGCGCGACGCCCATCCCCTGTGTGCGCTGCAATCAAACCGTCAAGTTTCGGGATCTGTTTCAAGTGGCCAAGGACCTTGGCGCGGATTGTATGGCGACGGGCCATTACATTAAGCGCGTTATGGGTCCAGATGGCCCAGAGCTGCACCGGGCCCATGATTACGGCAAAGACCAAAGCTATTTCCTGTTTGCCACCACGCGCGAACAGCTTGATTTCCTGCGCTTCCCTCTTGGGGGTATGGATAAATCAGCGACCCGCAAACTAGCCACCGAATTTGGGCTGCGTGTGGCTTCCAAGCCCGACAGTCAGGATATCTGCTTCGTGCCAACCGGCAAATACACGGATGTGATCGAAAAGCTCCGTCCGGACGCGGCTGATCCTGGCGATATGGTCCATATGGACGGCACTGTGCTCGGGCGTCATCGGGGCATTATGTATTACACCATCGGACAGCGGCGCGGATTAGGGCTCAAGGATGGTTCGGGGCAAGACCCGCTTTACGTCGTGCGCATTGACGCCGACAAAAAGCAGGTGGTCGTTGGCCCGCGTTCAGCCTTGGCCCGGTCAACGATTTACCTGACGGATGTGAACTGGATTGGCGACGGTGCCTTTGATCAAGCGTTGGACGGTAAAAAGATCGGTGTGAAAGTCCGTTCGACTCGTCCGCCAGAGCCGGCATCTCTCAAATGGCGGGACGAACAGATTGTGGTCGAGCTGGACGACGCCGAAGAAGGCGTCTCCCCCGGTCAGGCCTGTGTGTTTTACGCGCCAGACGGCGCGCAAGCCCGCGTGCTCGGTGGCGGCTGGATTACGGGCACGGCTTAACGCCCTCGGTTATCACTCTTTTAAGATTTTTAATCCCATGACGGTGCATCAATCTAAAATGGGAGAATTCTTATGGCGGTTATGAAATCCGTTCAAATTATGTCCGAGAGCAATAAGTCTTTTGACGATGCCATCGAAAACGCTGTTGAGCGCACGGCCAAGAGCGTCAATGGCGTTCGCTCGGCCAATATCAATAATATGTCTGTTACTGTAAAAGACGGCAAAATTGAAAAATATCGCGTCAACGTCAATATCACATTTGAAGTGAACTAGACAGCTGCAAGCATTGCTAATTATTGCCCGTCCTTCTATGAGGGGCGGGAATTTTTTTGGGAGATAATATGTCGGATCCAGTTGTTATTGTTGGAATGGCCCGCACCCCTATGGGTGCTTTTCAAGGGGCTTTCGCGCCCTTAGCAGCGCCGGACCTGGGTGCCGCCGCTATCAAAGCGGCCGTTGAAGAGGCCGGGGTCAAAGCGGACAGCATCGAACAAAGCGTGATGGGGTGCGTTTTGCCTGCTGGGCAGGGACAGGCGCCGGCCCGTCAAGCGGCCATCAAAGCCGGGCTGTCCAAAAACTGCGAAGCGACAACCATCAACAAAATGTGCGGCTCTGGCATGCAGGCGGCGATCATGGTCCATGACGCCATCAAAGCCGGCTCTATCGATGTGGCCGTCGCCGGCGGCATGGAGAGCATGACCAATGCACCTTATCTCCTGCCAAAAGCGCGCAGCGGCATGCGCATGGGTAATGCCGAAGTTGTCGACAGCATGATGTATGACGGCTTGACCGATGCCTATGAAGGCGGCGCCATGGGCGTCTTTGCCGATATGATCGCCAGCGAATATCAGTTCACCCGCGAGCAGCAGGATGCCTACGCTATCGAATCCGTGCGCCGGGCACAGACCGCGCAGGAGAGCGGTGACTTCGACCGGGAAATCACACCGGTTACCGTGCCCAATCGCAAAGGCGACATTGTCGTTGAACTGGACGAAGGTCCCGGTAATGCCCGTCCGGAGAAAATTCCGAACCTGCGCCCGGTCTTTACCAAGGACGGCACGGTCACGGCCGCCAATGCCTCTTCGATTAATGACGGCGCGGCTGCGCTGGTCATGATGCGCAAATCCGACGCGGAAAAGGGCGGTCACAAAATCCTAGCCGAGATCGTCTCTCATGCGGCCCACGCCCATGAACCCGCATACTTCACGACCGCGCCTGTGGACGCTATGAAAAAGGCATTGGATAAGGCAGGCTGGGACGCCAACGATGTCGAACTTTGGGAAATCAACGAAGCCTTTGCTGTCGTGCCTATGATCGCCATGCAGGAGCTGGGACTTGATCATGACAAGGTCAACGTCAATGGCGGCGGCGTCGTGCTCGGTCATCCTATTGGGGCCTCTGGCGCGCGGATTATCACAACCTTGATTGCAGCTATGGAGAAGCGCGACGCTAAAAAAGGCGTGGCCTCTCTGTGTATCGGCGGCGGCGAAGCGACAGCGGTGTGTTTGCAGCGGGCTTAGATCAGTCGGGTTTCTGATCGCAGGCGATACGGGCGTAAACCCCGTGATGGTCCGAGCCCAGCTTGGGCCGTCGCTCGGTTTTGCCAACGCAGGAATTTGGAGCCAGAATGTGATCAATAGGCAGGCCGACAAATAAGACCCGATAAGTATTAAGTGTTCCTGATAGGCGAGACGTATCTGAAGCCCGCTCGATGGCATGAACGGAATAAGACCATGGTACCATATTAAAATCTCCCGCAATAAGGACCGGACCGTCGAGCTGTTCCAGTTTGGGGAGGATAGTTTGAACCTGCCGGGCCTGAGGGTGAGGAAAAGGCCAATAAAGATGGCTCGAGGCGATCCAGATGGTGCCTTGAGACGTTTGGGTCTGTGCTATGGCCATAGTTCCGCCGTGGAAACAAGTCTGACTGCCTTCGACTATGGGCCATTTCGATAAAAGGGCTGAGCCGCCAATAGCCCCAAACGGGCAAATATGCTGATAAGGGAAATCGGATTTCAAATCTACCATCAGGCCTCGATCAGGATTTGAGATCTCTTGCAAGGTGACAAAATCCAGGTCATCAAACCGCCTGATATCCTCCAGGATTGCGTCACT
>CALDSY010000051.1 GCA_937924355.1 uncultured Caulobacterales bacterium | reverse complement strand
AGCTGCACCTCAATATCCGACCAGCCATTATTAACCAGCTGCCGTGCGGACACTAATCGATTATAAATCCAAATAACGAGGACAATAAAAATAACGAAAAATGCAATCAGACCATATCCCATGGCCGAAGCTTAATCGGTTTTCTGTTTGAATGGAAGCCAAAGCGACCAAGCCAGACGGGCAGGGTTGTCCGATTGATAGGCTTGAAGACCTATACCCATATCCACATGGCCGTCTTTGGGCCGTGTGATATAAGTGCCAAATAGGCGATCCCAAAGCGACAGACTGAAACCGTAATTGGAATTGGTTTCGTTATCATGCACGGAATGGTGCACGCGGTGCATGTCGGGTGTGACGATAAACAAACGCAGAAATCTATCGAGCCCCAGCGGCAATTTTAAATTTGAATGATTAAACATGGCGCATCCATTTAATACGATCTCAAAAATCAAAACCGCCAGTAAAGCAGGCCCCAGCAATAAAATAATGCCGGATTTGTAGATCATGGACAGGATGATTTCGACAGGGTGAAACCTCAGCGCGGTCGTCGTATCGATATCCCGGTCTGAGTGATGGACCTTGTGCAAACGCCAAAGCAAGGGAATTTTGTGCGTTGCAACATGTTGAACATAAATGGCTAGGTCCAGCAAAATGACGGCGATCAAAAATTCCGCGGCAGGATGAAAGCTGAATTGATTAAGGACGCCCCATCCGGCCTTTATGGCGAATGCTGCTGCGGCCATGGCCGTTAAAGGCTCGATCAGGCGCACACACAGATTGCTGATGACCGTCATGCTCATATTGGTGACCCAGCGCCCTGAGATTTTTAGTGTTTTTCGGCGGCGCGGAAACAGACTTTCCGCCAGCAAAAACAAGCAAAGCAATCCGAGGAACAAACCGCCCCGAAGCCAGACTTCAAAATTTCCTGAGAACTCCATGGTTTTCTATAACAAAGCTGCGGCGCCAGACCATCTCAAATCGTTCACAATTAAGCGAAATTTAAGCGCTCTGTCCTATTTTGGACGAAGAATATGAATATTTATCTTGTAAGTCATATGGCCGCCTTGGTGCTGGGTTACCTGTCACGGCAATATAACCGGAGCTTTCGGGTTGTTTTGCTTCTGGCCTTGCCTGCTGCCTGGTTGTTTGCGTTCATTGCCCCCAGATATACGAGCCTCACACATGCCAATCAGGACGGCTTTTTGAACTTTTACGTCAAGATCTATGAGCGCCTCTCACCAGAAGCCATGATGGCGGTCCTCTTATTCCCGTTTATTTTTATGGCCGGGCGTTTTATCCATCTGGTTTACGAAACCTATTTCTACCGGGAAAAAACCGACACGCCCATTAAAAGGAAGAAACGAGTCCTGGCCAGTTTCGGCATCCGCTAAGAGAATTCTTCAATCCATATTGTCATTGCCAGCCCTCTGCGTTAACTCAACTGAAATCCAGTGAGATAAGCAAAGGATCAACGCATGGCGGAGAAACGCACCTGCCTCGTTACGGGCGCATCAGCCGGCATCGGAGCGGCCATCGCGACCGAATATGCAGCCCGGGGTTGGGATTTAGCTCTGACCGCCCGGCGGGAAGATCCCATGGTCGCACTGGCCACGGATTTAAAAAAGCAGTTTGGAACGACCAGCCATATTTTTTCCCTAGATTTGTTTGAGGCGGATGCCACAAATGATTTGATGTCCCGGATTGAAAAAAAGGGGATCCGTATTGATGGTTTGGTCAATAATGCGGGCTATGGTCATCCGGGTCGTTTCATGGACAGTGATTGGCAGGACCATGCCAATTTCCTGCAACTCATGTTGCGCGCGCCGTGCGAGCTGTGTCATGCGGTTTTGCCGTCCATGAAAGAGGCGCGATTTGGGCGGATTATCAATGTGGCCTCACTGGCAGGTCATATACCTGGCTCTCGCGGACATACGCTTTATGCCGGCGTCAAAAGTTTCATGATCAAGTTCTCACAAAGCCTGCATCTGGAAGTCGCCGAAGATGGCGTCCATGTTTCTGCCCTTTGCCCAGGCTTTACCTATAGCGAGTTTCACGATGTGAACGGAACCCGGGACGGCGTCTCCAAGCTCCCGGACTTTATGTGGATGGACGCCGATGAATGTGCAGAGCAGGGGGTCGAGGCCTGTGAACGTAACCGGGCCGTCTTTATTCCCGGACGGGTGAACAAATCCATCGCTGCAGCGGCTCGTGTTCTGCCCGACCGAATGGCCATGGGGCTCATGGCCAAGAACTCAGAAAAGATCAGAAAGGGCTGATATGGCAGATCCAAGATTATATGTCGCGCTTGACCTGCCCAGTATTGAACAGGCCCGTGATATGGTTGCCCGATTAGGCGACAGTGTTGTCTCATATAAAATCGGGCTGCAACTTTTGCCGCTTGGCGGCACAGAATTTGGGCGGGAACTGGCAGCCCAGGGCAAAAATGTTTTTCTAGATTTCAAACTTCACGATATAGATGCGACGGTAGAAAAGGCCACCCGGTCTATATCTTCAATTGGCGCCGATCTTTTGACCGTACATGCCCGACCCGACGTTATGCAGGCGGCTGCGCGCGGGCGCTCCGGGCGTTTAAAGGTCCTGGGCGTAACTGTTTTGACCTCTCTGGATGAACAGGCTTTGATCGACATTGGCTATCATCATACGGCGGAGGAGCTCGTCTTGCACCGGGTCCGGCAGGCGGTCGAAGCCGGGATTGATGGCGTGGTTTCCAGCCCGCTTGAGGCCGATAAAATCCGGGCTATCGTGCCGGATGATTTCTTGATCGTGACACCAGGTGTGCGCATGGCAGGACAAGATGTAGGGGATCAAAAGCGTATCGCGACCCCAAGCGCCGCGATGAATGCCGGGGCGTCCCACATTGTCGTCGGGCGCCCGATAACCCAGGCCAATGATCCGCGGGCCGCGGCCCAGGCTATTGCGCGCAATATGGCAAAATAAAAGCCCCGTTGCCGGGGCTTCTTTTTAAATTCTTTTGAACCGAATTACCAACCGCAACGGCCGAAGAACATCGGATTAGGCAGAACCGGTCCGCCGCACATTCCAGGCCGGAAAGCTGGCATGACGCCCGGATGGAAACCTGGGTAGAAGCCAGGACCAAAGGCTGGACGCGGCATTTGGACCGGGTAAGGCACGCGAATGACCGGTGTCGGGACCGGATAACGCACATAGACGATTGGACGGACAACCCGTGTCGTATTGGGCGCGCCCAAGTGATACCGAACAGTCGGCTGCGGCTGCGGCTGTGGTGTCTGACGCATGACCTGATAGCAACCCAATACAGACTGACCCGATTGCATGCCGTTGACGTTGACCGGACATGATGTCGGCGACAATGTTTCGCTCGCGCCCAAACCTGGGATAGAGATGTTCCCTGAAGTCGATTGCGAAGATGTGAACGGCACATATTGTGTGGCGCCATTGTAGCTGGACAGAGGCTGCATTGATGTTGAGCCTGATGATCCGCAGTAAAGATTATTTCCACAGGAAGCCCCGGCTGTGGCGGAGAAGCCCGCTGTCAAGGCCAGTGCCACTGCGCTTTTGACAAAGACAGATGGTTTCATTTTAAATCCCTTTCAATTCGTTTGCTCAAGGGTTTGCAAGTATCGTGCAAACTCAAGCGGATTCGCCTTAAAAGCGAAAAAAAGGCCACTTTTGCGGACCTTTTTTGAGATTAATGGCCGTAGCGTGTGGCGCCACTCCCGAAACGGCTGCCCGGAAGGCTGCTGCCATAACGGCCTGATGAGGCAGGTGCATAGAATGGCACGCGCTGCTGCGGAGCTGCGACAGGGGCCGCCATTGGCGCAGCCATAGGCATCTGTGCGGGGACAGATTGACAAACGGGCGTCGGTACAGGTGTCGGCACGCCGACGATTGGAGACTGAACGTGCATTTGCGGGGCCTGTCGTTTACAGATGACTTGTGTCGCTTGCATGCCGCCTAACATGGTTGGGCCGGAGACTTTTTCGTAATAAGTCCCGTCGGAGGCCATGGAACCCGGATAAACATTTGTCTGCGGCGCCATTGAAACTGTGTTCGACATGGTACCGATAACGTTGGAAGACATTGTTGGCATCGGAACTGTACCGCCAGAAGCGATGGCCTGAGGCTGTGTCATGCCGCCATTTAAGACTGCGGTCGCATTGCTGTGAGAGCGGTCAATAACAGATGTCGGGATATGGGCGATACCCGGCGTCAGTTCGTTTGAACCGTAGGTGCGAGGCGTAAATTTGCTAGGGTCATAGCCGCCGCCTACAGCCACGACACGCTCTGTAAGCTGAGGCGCAGGCGCTGCGATGACAGGCGCGGGCGCTGAGATATATGGTGCGGGTGCGGCCATAACAGGTGCGGGCGCCGACATCATCTGGGCGGGCTGCGCAATCATGGGTGCCGGCATTGGCGCAGCAGCACGGGCTCCGCAATAATGTGTCGACTCTGGCGTACATCCGCCTGTAAATCCGCTCGGCGCGTCAGACAAAGACGGACCACCAGCCATTCCGTGAACGCGCGTGATGTTTACGCTCGGCGTCCCCAAATATTGAACGGACCGAAGATGCCCCATTGGGCGCTCGGCAAAAACATGCATGGGATCAATAGCGGAACCGGCACTTGGGTGGGCAATGACATTGGGTGCACAGATCGGACCAGCTGGTCCAGGCACACATCCACCCGCAAATGCGCTGGTTGACAGCAGGCTAACACTCAATCCGCCTAAAATTGCGGCCTTTTTAAACATCGAACGCATAAGCGCTTACTCCTCGTCCCGGGCATAATGCCCTTGTAATTATCGTTTAGAGAGAGCGCTGAGCGATTAGAAATCGTAGGCGATGCCGCCGCGTTCCCAATCACCAAAGCGTGTTGGCTCTGCTCCCTCGGGCCCGCCTGATTCTTGGGGACGTTTCGAGGTCTGCGACCGGGTTAATCTACGCGCTTCGGCCTCTTCCAGAGCCCGTTGGGCGGCTGGGGAGAGTTTTTTGCCGGGCGCGGCGTTAGCTGGCGTCTTTTTTGACATAGCCTTTGCTTAAGCCGGTACGGATCGAAACGTCAATCAAAACTGACTGACCTTTGCCCCGATTTGGTACAAGAAGAGCCATAAAAATTGATTAAGTCGTCGTAGACGCTTTATTAACCATAATTTCGCTGATAGTGGGCCTCATGTCTGACCCCATTTATGCAAAAAATGCCAGTAGTCGCCTCGTGGCCATCCGGGCACTCAACCAGATCTTAACCAAAGGCGAGCAGCTGGAATCAAGCCTTTCCAATGATCCTTATTTTAATCGGTTGGAGATCCGAGACCGGGCCTTTGCACGGCTTTTGGTGTCGACCACATTGCGGCGTCTGGGGCAGGTCGACGCTGTTTTAAACGGATTTGTAAAGCGAACTCCGCCGGTTTTTGTGCAAAATGCCCTACGGATCGGCGCAACTCAGCTGTTGTTTTTGGGAACAGCCGAACATGCGGCTGTCGATGAAACCGTCAATACTATCAAAAATCACCGGAAATATGTGAAATTCGCCGGTCTTGCCAATGCCGTCTTGCGCAAAGTGACGGGAGAAGGGCGAAAAAAACTCGTTGCGACAACTCCGCGGGATAATATTCCCAAATGGATTTACCGCAGCTGGGAAAAAAGCTTTGATCGCGCGGCGGCCAGACAAATGGCGCTGGAATATGTGAAAGTACCGCCTTTGGATTTAACGGTTAAATCTGATCCGGAAGCATGGGCCGAGAAACTTGGGGGAGAGGTGGTCTTTGACAACACCGTGCGCTTGTCAAAAGCCGGTCAGGTCCGAGAGCTTCCAGGATTTAATGATGGGGCTTGGTGGGTACAGGATCTGTCGTCCAGCCTGCCCGTTATTGCGCTCGAGGATGTGATTGGGGACGTTGCGGATAAAAAAGTCCTAGATATGTGTGCAGCCCCGGGGGGGAAGACCCTTCAACTGGCTGTCAGAGGGGCCGCTGTCACAGCCTTGGATAAATCAAGTCGCCGTCTGAACATATTAAAGGAAAATCTTGACCGGATTGGCGTGTCTGCTGAGGTCGAGAAAGCGGATGCTCTGACATGGGGCGATAATAGCGAAACCTTTGATATTATCCTGCTGGATGCGCCTTGTTCTGCAACGGGTACTTTCCGTCGTCACCCGGACGTCCTGCATAATAAAGACCCAAAACAGCTATCCAGCCTCATCAAATTGCAGCGCGATCTGCTACTTTCTGCAGTTGAAAAATTGCGTCCGGGTGGTTTTTTGATGTATTGCACATGTTCCTTACAGGTGGAGGAAGGCGAAGAGCAAATGGAGTGGTTCTTGCAAGAAAAGAACGATTTCGAAGCGATTCGTTTTTCCGACGAAAAATGGCGCGAGTTTGGGAACTCAAGCGGGTATTTGCGGCTTTTACCACACCAAAAAAGGGAAAAAGGTGGTCTGGATGGGTTCTTTTTAGCCCTATTCAGACGAAGACTTTGAAAACGTAAACCGAAAATCAACGTTTTTTTGGTCTAAAAGTTGCAGAAAAGGACAGCAAATGTTTCAAAATGGGAGGCCTGATATGGGCACGAACTTATTATTCCGTAACGGCTTAGTCGCCGTCATCGGTGTCGCCGGACTGACTCTTTCCGCCTGTGCGTCCAAAGGACACGCAAGTGATCGCTACGGTTCGATCTATGATTATGAGAGTGGCAAAAACCACTGTGAGACGAAGCGTTACGGTTGCGAAACTGTCGCCGCTCAGCCTCAACCGGTTTATCAACAGCCAGTTTACCAACAGCCAACTTACCAGCAGCCTGTCTATCAGGCGCCGGCCGCGACGCCTGTTCAAGGTGTTGTCTATGCTGATTGTTCTGCGATCGGTAACTGCTCGACTGGAACGCCAACATATTCGGCTCCAACACAGACTTATTCAGCGCCGAGCACGACATATTCTGCTCCGGCACCGACCTATTCATCCGGTTCAACCTATTCCGCACCGGCAACCACAAGCTATGCCAGCTCTTCCAGCTACCAGTCATCTGGCGGAACAGCTGACTGTCCAGCCGGAACATCCCTGCAATCTGACGGAACCTGCATGCAGTCTTCTGGTTCTTCTTACAGCAGCGGTTCTTACTCTTCCGGTAGCTCAAGCTACTCGTCGGGGTCCAGCTATACAGGGTCATCCTCTTCAGGTGGAACGGCTGATTGCCCTCCAGGTACATCACCGCAATCTGACGGGACCTGCATGCAAGGCAGCTCTGGATATGACTCCTACAGCTCATCCAGCTCGTCTTACGGTAGTGGTTCCAGCTATTCAGGCGGGTCAACCGGCGGCGCAGTTCTTTGTCCAGAAGGCAGCATCATGCAGTCTGACGGAACCTGCATGCAGTCTGGTTCTTCCTCATATGGCGGTTACACCTCTTCTGGTGGTTACACAGCCAATGATTACCTGCCGATCCGCAAGTAATCAAAATTCGCAAGAATTTCTAAGAGCCGCGCCTTCGAGGCGCGGTTTTTTTATGGGCGATCGTCGGTGTATTTCCGCGCCGCCCGCCAAAACCAAAGCAATGCCAATATTAATAACATAAAGGGCAGTCCCCAAAGCAAATAGGTATTGGCCTGCACGGGAGGCTTAAGCAGAATGAAATCTCCATACCGGCTTTGCATATAATCCATGATTTCCGCATCGGTCTCGCCGTTGCGAACCCGTTGCCTAACAATTCGGCGCATATCTTGCGCGGTGGTGGACGGGGATTCCTCAATGGACTCGTTCTTACACATGACGCAGCGCAGGCCCCGACCAATTTCGCGGGCTCGTTGTTCGACTTCCGCCTCGGAAGGCCGGGGCTGCGGGTCCTGAGCGTAACTTGCCCCAACCACAAATCCCGCCAAAAGGACAAAGGCGATTACAACAAGCCGCTTCATTCTTCGCGCTCCAGTTCGCGGATGAAAGGTTGCAAGGTCTCAGTCCAGATCTGATCTGTGACCATGCCCACATGCTTGTATCTGATAACGCCTTGCCGGTCGATCACATAGGTTTCCGGCGCGCCGGTTGCTCCCATGGCGATGACTAATTCTCCCAGACGGTCATAGATAACAAAATCATAGGGGTCACCCAACTGAGCCAGCCAGTTTTTGGCCCGCGTCCGCGGATCTCGCCAGTTCAGTCCAATCAGGCGCAGATTTTCATTGTTTGAAATCTCGACAAGCTTCGGATGTTCAGCCTTACAAGGCGTGCACCATGTCCCGAATATATTCACGAGGGTGATCTCGCCCCCAACCATATTCTGGTCAATGGTACGGGCCTCGTCATACAGTTCAGTGAGTTCAAACTCAGGAAAGGGTTCGTTTAAAAACTTATAGCTCAGTTGATCTGAATTGCCGCGCAGGATTGACAAGGCCAACACGGCCAAAAGCGCGGCAAATCCAAAAAGCGGTATCAGGCCGCGCATCAGCTTGTCTCCTTGTTGATCTCTGTCTGGAAGCGCAAGCGGCGGTCGGCCAGTGATACAAACCCGCCCAGCGCGATTAACAGCGCGCCCAGCCAAATCCAGATCACAAAAGGATGGTAATGGGCTTTGATCACGGCGCTTTGTCCATCCCATTCCGAAAGCGTGGCGAAAATCGTATCTTTGGGGCCCAGATCAAACCCGACTTCAGTGGTCCAATTGCCTTGCCCGTCAGCCATGTCGCGGGTGCGATAATTTCGGGCTTCGGAAATAAGCGGCGTAACGAATGCACCATCTTTGAAAACGGATATTTCTGCGGCTGTGAAGACATAGTTTTCGCGGCTTCCTTGGTTCAGCGATTTTAGTTGATATTCATAGGGCCCGACCGTCAGGCTTTCGCCAAGTTGCAAGCGTTGGATGTCGTCCATTTGGCCACTGGTGAACAGGGTGATCGCCAAGGTCATCACGGCCAGCCCTAAATGGCCAAAAACAAAGCCAAAAAACGCCGCTGATTGTTGCCGCCATATTTTGCGGCGGGACCAAACTACCATCAAGGTCGCTATCATGAGATAGACCCCGACCGCTAACCCCAACGAGGCGAGCCAGCTTTTACCGAGAACAAAAAAGAACAGGAACGATAGGGCTAAAACAGGGGCGAGCTTTATAACTATGGATTTCAGATGCAATCGGCTGTCCCGCTCCCATTTTAAGAGGGGCCCAACCCCCATAACCAGGATCAATAAAATCATGATCGGGACAAATGTAATGGTGTAGTAAGGCCGCCCAATCGAAAGATCGTCATCAAAGACACCCTTGATAATAACAGGGTAGAATGTGCCGATGAAAATCGTCACCGTGGTCACAATCAGCAATAGATTATTCAGGACAAGCGCACCACTGCGCGACAAGGGTTCAAACCGGTCATGGGCGCGCAGGGCATTGGCTCGCCAGCCGTAAAGGGCTAGGGCCAGTCCCGTATAAAGCCCAAGTAAAACCAACAAATAGAGCCCGCGTTCCGGATCAACAGCAAAGGCATGAACGGAGGTCAGCAAGCCAGAGCGCACCACAAACGTCCCGATCAGGCTCAGGCTAAATGTGGTGATCGCCAAAAGAACTGTCCAGCTGGGTAGGGAGCCTCGCGTTCCCAGGACCAATATGGAATGCACCAGCGCCGCGCCGGCCAGCCACGGCATAAAGGAAACGTTTTCCACCGGGTCCCACATCCACCAGCCGCCCCAACCCAGTTCATAATAGGCCCAGAAACTCCCCAGCGTGATACCGACGGTTAGGAAACTCCAGGACAAGAGGACCCAAGGCCTGAGCCAACGAGCCCAGACTGCGTCCACTTTGCCCTCCAAAAGCGCAGCGCAGGCAAAAGCAAAACTCAGAGAAAAGCCGACATAACCCAGATAGAGAAATGGCGGATGGAAGGCCGCTGTCGGGTCTTGCAGAACCGGGTTAAGACCTGCTCCTTCGTAGGCGGCGGGAATAAGGCGCTCAAACGGGTTAGATGTCAGGATACTGAAGCTTAAAAATCCCGCAGAGAGCAGGCCTTGAATGCCAATCGCGCGCGCTTTGAGGGACAAAGGCAAATGTTTGCCAAATACAGGGATCATCGCGCCGTAAATCCCAAGGATCAAAACCCACAGCAACATGGAGCCTTCGTGATTGCTCCAGACCCCGGTGATCCGGTACATCATTGGCGTAGCCCTGTGCGAGTGCTCCGCTGTTAACAAGACCGAGAAATCAAACCCGATAAAGCTGGCGGTCAGGGCCCCATAAGCCCCGATCAAGGCCAGGCATTGTAAAAGGGCCGCGCGGCTCCCGAAATGCATAAGGGGTTCGTGGTTTTTATGGGCACCCCATAACGGCAAAGCGGCTTGCAGCACCGCTATGACAAAGGCGCAGATCAGCAGGATATGTCCGAGCTCGGCTATCATCCGCGCGACCATACGCCAATGCTACGAACAGGCAAGCTGCCAAGCGTCGCAGATGATCAGGATAAGCGTCGTATTTAGGTTGACCCACGAAACACAAATCCCTATAGGGCGGGTCTTGCCGCGATAGCGGCCTGTCATCTGTGCCCAGGTGGCGGAATTGGTAGACGCGCTAGCTTCAGGTGCTAGTGCCCGTATGGGCGTGGAAGTTCGAGTCTTCTCCTGGGCACCATTACACAATTGAATCATGATATGAATAAACCCACGGCACAACTGCCATGGGTCAAGATAAATAGTCGTAAGCGGCAGTGGTTATTTGCGCCCTTGAGCTACCCCGTTTGAACGGCCATTGTGGATGATCGTAACGGTATCGGGTTCAGAGTTTTCTGAACCGTCATTTACAACTAATTCAAACTGAATAATCTGATCAGCCCTTCCTGCCGGGTAGTAGAAAGAGGGAGTCGCCGTCTCGGCATCGATGAGTTCGACTTCGGGACCGGCTACCTGTGTCCAGATATAAGTCAGCGCGTCGCCATCTTCATCAAATGATTGCGAGCCGTCGAGATACACCAACATATTCGGGATGCCATAGCTTATATTCTCACCAGCATTTGCAACGGGTGGTTCATTTGCAAGTACGTTGATTGTGACGGAGTCCACTTGAGAAGTATTCCCAGCCGGATCACTAACAGTGAGGTTAAAAACAAATGCAGTATCTTCAGAAAGGTCATCTGGGGTCGTGAAGCTTGGATTTGCGACAGTGTTTGATGACAATGCGACTGACGGTCCGTCTGTTTGCCACCACCTATAGGACAAAGTTCCGTTTTCTGGATCGCTCGAATGACTCCCGTCCAAATTTACCTGAGTACCCTTTTTAACATCCTGATCCGGACCTGCATCAGAAATTGGACTTTCATCTCTACCGCACTCCAGCATGGATTGCGAAAGTGAGTAAGACCATATCAGGGGACCTTGTGAAGTTCCATCGTGCTCATAAATATTAAACACAATGGATGCATTTGTAACCAGGGAATTTCCTGCGCCGTCTCTGAAACGCCAGCTGTAGTTTAGCGCGGGAGAAACCGAAGATCCTGAATTTGCCCAGTACAAACCGCTTGGGCTTAGACGACCCCATGCAGGTGCACCCGATCTAACGACTTCGATAAATACGTAGTCTCGTCCAGAATTTGCATCATTGTCGATGCCGTCAATTTTTATTCGATATCCAAGAGAACATCCCTGTCCGCTCGGCGCGGTATTGAAAGCTCCGCCGTATGCAATACCGATATTTGATATCTCTGCTGAAATCGCCTCAGTCGAAATCAAACAGGATGAAACAATTCCAAGGACTACGGCTTTCATCTTTGGATGTTTTTGGTGTGCGAATGGATTAATTAGTTTCTTCATTTGAAATGCCCCGTTTTTAAATACGTTGAAAAACTATCACTACTTTTAGAGGATTTTTCGTCTTATTGTTGTGACATTAATCACGGTGAAGAGTTTACCCGTCGACCTTTGTGTTAGAGTCATTTTCTCTTCCTTTATGTGACTTGCACAATTTAGGGCCTGTGGCTTAGGCTCACTTGGGAGAACTCTATGCGCAAACTATTTCTCATTCTGGCTTTGCTGCTCACGATTGGCGCGGCCTTTGCCATTCATGCATTGAAACCGACAGCGCAGGCCGGAGCGGCCTATGCGGCTAAGACTTTGTGTTCGGGCGTGTTTGTTTCGGGACTGCATCCGGATCGAGTGGCCGCCGAGGAGTATGA
>CALDSY010000050.1 GCA_937924355.1 uncultured Caulobacterales bacterium | reverse complement strand
CTAAGCCACCAGAGACGCCACGACCTTTCTCTGGCCTGTATAGGGGTTGCGTCCGTGCATGACCCGGAAATTATCGATCAGGACAACATCGCCCTTTTCCCAATTGAGATCATAGGTCAGTCCATCGGCGATTTCGATAGCCCGATTAAGCGCCTCAACATCGATGGCGCTGCCATCTCCGTGGCGGACGGATTTGCGCGGATCATTGCGCTTGTCTTCCCACCCCCGGAAAGCGGCGATCAATTGATTGAAGAAGGTCTCTTCTGAATTTCCCAGTTTGCGAATAGCGTCCAGCCGCGGCGTGGTGGCTTTCAGCGCGCCGTCTTTTTGCCACTCCCAGCTATAGCCCAGTTCTTTCAACCGTGCTTCGGCCGCCGTCTTGGTGTCCGACGACAGCGTGTCTTTCCAGCTGCGGCCTTGCCCGCTTTCAGGGTCCGGTTCCGCCGGCATAATATTGGTATAGGTCACGCCTTTTTCGCGAAACGCCTTGACCAGTTCCGGCTGGTCTTTCTTGAGCCGGTCCAGGACCCAGTCAGATCGGCAAATGGGCGTCGCCCCGCCGGTTTCGGGGGCCAGTAGACACCCAAAGAACAGTTTGGAAGGATAGAGCGGCGTCTGAGCCATTTCGTGATGCATATAGATGGTCACGTCTGGCGGGGCTTCATTGGCTGTAAACACACGCGGCGTCAGGTTAATTCGCACCGCATTGGATAAAGACTTTTCATAGGTGAAACCGGGCTCGCCGTAGGCCGCCACCACTTCATCGAGTTTTTCCGCCGTATCAATATCGAATCCGCGAAACAGCACAGCCCCAATGGATTCCACTTGATGGGTGATGCCCCGTTTATGGCTTTTAATGAAATCCGGCAGCGCCTGCCGTTCTGCCCGTATGATATGCGGAAATTCCTGCATGTGGTCTTCAGCCCTCTTTTATTGTGAGGCTGATAAAACGGGCCTTCTAGAGTATCAATTCTAAACCGCAGGCTGTGATGCTTTTCAGTCCGCTCTGTTGCATAAAGGTCACCTTTTCTCAAAAAAGTGTTTTGATTTCGCCGCTGGCATGAAATTCAATAGGCGGCTCGCCTCCAGCACTTTAAGGGTCATGTCATGAGCGATAAGATGACAAAAAAATACGGCATTATCGGTTGCGGCATGATGGGCCATGAACATGTGGCCAATCTCAATCTTCTGGATGGGGCCGAGGTCGGCGGCGTGTATGACCCGGTGCCGGAACTGGCCCAAAGCTGTTCGGAAAAATCCGGCGGGGCGGCCGTTTACGACTCCATCAAAGACATCGCCTCAGCCGATCTTGATGCATTGGTCATCGTCAGCCCCAATTTCCGTCATGTGGAGAATCTCGAAGAAATCACCCGCTATTCCGGCGCGCCAATTCTTTGCGAAAAACCGCTCTATACCCACCCCGACCAAGAAGCGCGGCTGGACGACATGGTCGCCGGGCACCCCTCCCCCATCTGGGTCGCCATGGAATATCGTTATATGCCGCCGGTCCAGGCCTTTTTGGATGCGCGCGAGACTATAGGCGGGATCAAAATGCTGACCATACGCGAGCACCGCTTTCCCTTCCTGCCCAAAATCGGGGACTGGAACCGGTTTAATAAAAACTCCGGCGGAACTTTGGTTGAGAAATGCTGTCACTTTTTCGATTTGATGCGGCTCATACTGGACGCCGAACCCATCCGCGTCTCGGCCAGTGCCGATCAAATCACCAATCATCTGGACGAATATTATGACGGCGAGCGCTCAGATATCTGGGACGGGGGGTATGCCCTGTTTGATTTTGACAATGGCGCGCGGGCCATGCTTGAGCTTTGCATGTTTGCCGACGGCACCATGTGGAATGAAGAGATTACCGCCGTTGGTCCCAATGGCAAAATCGAAACCCGCATTCCGGGCCCGCAGCGTTTCTGGCCGCCAGATTTGGGCGACGCGCCTCACGCTGAGCTGACCCTCTATCCGCGGAGACCCAAACGCCCGCAGACCCGGCAGGTGGAAGTGGATGAAGACCTCATTGCGGCGGGCGATCATCACGGCTCTACCTTTTTCCAGCACAAAAAATTCCTCGATGTGGTCAATGGCAAAGGCCATGTGGAAGTCACCATCGAAGATGGCAAACGCGCCGTCAAAATGGGCCTCGCTGCGCAAAAGGCTTCTATTGAAAAGACCGTTGTCGAGATTGATTTTTAAGTCTTAGAATTTGCATTTCAAAACCTTCTGCCGCAAGGAACATCCATGACGTATGATTTTTCTGGAAAAACAGCTGTTGTCACGGGCGCGAGCCGAGGCCTGGGCGCAGCCATTGCTCAAACCCTCGCCGATGATGGCGCCCGGGTGATTATGCTGGCACGCAGTGAAAAGGCCCTCAATGATATCGCCGCAAATATGCCGAACAATCCGGTGGTCATTCCCGCAGACTTTGCCAAGCCTGACAGCGCTGAGACGGCGGCCAAAGATATTTTGGCGATCAGTGAGGACATAGACATTTTGGTCAACAATGCCGGTGTGGGCGTGGTCGAGGACATGAATAATTTAACACAAGACGGGCTTGATTTTACGTTCAACGTCAATGTCAGAAACCTTATTCTTCTGACAGGGCAGCTCACGCCCGCGCTCATGAAAGCCCGAGGGAACATCGTCAATATTTCTTCTGTTTCATCATTTTCCGGTGGCTTGGGGCAAGTGGCCTATGCGGCGTCAAAGGGCGCCATAAATTCCTTTACCCGTAATGCGTCCATCGATCTTGGCCGCTCCGGCGTGCGGGTCAATGCGGTCGCGCCAGGCGTTATAGATGACGGCATGTGGAAGACCGCATTTGAGTCGGGCGTGGACCGGGAAACAACCATGAAGAAAATGCGGCGTCTTCTGCCGCTCGAAGGCCGCTGGGGCTCAGCCCAAAACGTGGCCGATGCTGTGGCTTGGCTGGCCTCCGACAAAGCCGGCTATGTGACGGGGCAAGTCATCCGCGTCGACGGCGGCATGATCGTTTAAGGCATCCCGGCGCCGCGATAGGCCTCAACTAGGTCGTAAAAATCACGGGCCGAAAGTTCCATATCTGCCGCAGAAGCGCTTTCCACAATGCGTTCGATCTTTTGAGTGCCGATAATCGGAATAACATTGGCCTGGGATTTTAGCACAAAGGCCAGAGCAATTTGAGAGCGCGTGGCTTCGTGGTCTGATGCCAGCTTATCCATGGTCTCGATAACCCGGTTAAAACGCGCGGCATCATCCCCTTCGCTCATAACCCCTGTCGCCAGACGTCCCCCCGCCAAAGGTGACCAAGCGAGAACTGCGGCATTTGTTTCTCCGGCATAATCCAAAATACCGTTCGTCATGACCGATTGTTCCAACGCAGAAAACTCCGGCTGCAGGGAAATCAGCGGCGTGTCCAAATGAGCCTGCAAGGCACGGGTCTGGGCGACGGTGAAATT
>CALDSY010000049.1 GCA_937924355.1 uncultured Caulobacterales bacterium | reverse complement strand
ATATGCACGAGAGCTTCGGCGGCTCTTTTGTAGTAAAGAATACTATAGAGGTTATAGTCGTGAAAAATGGTTTCGTCCGGCAAGTTCGTGAACGCCTTCTGCACCCCGTTCACCGCATAATTATTGGCCGATAAATGCGGTGAGACAAAACGCGGGGCGACGCCCAATGACGAGGCGATACGCAGGCAAAGGGCCGAGGTGCGCTTAAACGGGGACTCAGTTTCCTTGTCCGGATTGGTGAGCTCATGACGGCGCAAGGCCGACATAAAAAGCCCCAAATTGCCCAGCGTGTTAAACGCCGTTTCAAAAGGTTGATGGGTGTCCCCTTCATCCAGCAAAGCCTCCACATGGGCGCGTCCGCCAGCGACCAGTTCAGATTTCAGATCCTCACCCACACCTTCCACGGCTGCCCGGTCATCCTGCTGGAAATAAATCTCTTCCAGCGCCGTATTGATCCGGCGAAAATCCGTACGAATCCAGTGATCAAAATTTTCCGATGCCAGTGTCGTCACGCTTTATCCTTGGGCAAAGTGATTGAAGGGTGTCTTAAGCGTTTTGCGCTATGGCTTGCAACCGAATAAGAGCTTGTTAGAGTGCGGCCATGATCACATCCTTGCGTGAAAAATTTATTCTACCCGGACAGGACAGCGGCGACAACGGTCCCTATTTCCTGACCCATTCTATTGGGCTTATGACCGTGAAAGGCCGCGACTATCTCTCAGAACATTACCTGACGCCTTGGCAGGAGAAAGGCGGCGATGCTTGGCCTAATTGGATGACCTTGCTGGACCGGTTTACCGGTGCTTTGTCGAAACTCACGGGCGTGCGCGAAGATGAATTTGCCCATCAACCCAATCTATCCGCTGGCCTCTATAAATATCTATTGGCCCTGCCTTGTTCGGATGATCCTCTAAAAATCGTCATGCATGCCAGCGCCTTTCCGTCCATGGGATTTGTCGTAAGCGCCCTGCCATCCGAAGGCTATGAGCTAATCCTGATCCCTGAGGACAAGCCTGCTCACGATCCGCAGGTCTGGGAGGCCTATTTTGACAATGCTGATATTGCGCTGATCACACATGTCCACTCCATGACCGGGGTCTTGTCCCCCGTCGAAGAGATTGCCCGCTTGGCCAAATCCAAAGAGGTCAAAGTGCTTGTGGATGTGGCCCAAAGCGCCGGACTCATCCCGATCCACTTGCCCAATTGGGGCGTGGATGCCGTATTTGGCTCTTGTATTAAATGGCTGTGCGGCGGCCCGGGCGCGGGCTGGATGTGGGTACCGGCCGCGGATCTGCCCAAGCTCACCCCGATCACGGCGGGCTGGTTTTCTCATGCCAATCCCTTTGAATTTGATATCCGTAATTTTGAGTTTTCAGAAACCGCCAAGAAGTTTTGGGACGGCACGCCGTCTGTGGCGCCCTATGCCATGGCTCTGGGCGGGATCGAAACGGTTTTGGACATCGGCGTCGAGACTATTCGTGCCCGTAATCTAGAGCTATTGAAGCTTGCCCGGCCCGGTTTTGACTTTCGCCAAAACGGCGGCACCCTCTGTTATGAGGCCGGCGCTAGGGCCGATAAAATTGAAAATGAGCTCAAATCCATGAAAGCTCGTTATGATCGGCGAGGAGACTTGATCCGCCTATCGCTCCATGTGACGATTACCGATGATCAAGCCAACCGCGTTGCCGCCTTGCTCAAACCCGCATGATGTGGCAAAACCTTCCCAAATTGGGGAGGATCGCATGGCGGAACTCAAAAAAACACTTTTTCGGGCGCTTACTCTTTCGGTCTTTACTGTTGCCATAGCGGCCTGTTCCGGTGGCGGATCTAGTACATCTACCCCTCCACCGACAGGCGGAGGCGGTGGTTCTGGGGGCGGGGGTTCCGGCGGTGGCGGCTCTGGAGGTGGAGACGGATCCGGCGGCGGTAGTGACGGCGGAACCGGTCAGTCCGACATTGAAACCTTTGCCGGTGTGACCGTTTTTGAATCCGGTCATGTCAGACCGCTCGCCCTTAGCGGAGACGGCAATTCACTTTATGCAGTCAATACGCCAGACAATATGCTTGAAATCTTTGACCTTGCCAGCGGCAGCCCCGTCCATAGCTTGTCTATACCTGTGGGCCTGGAACCTGTTGCCGTGTCCGTCGCCGCGAATGGCGACGCCTGGGTTGTCAATCATCTATCGGACAGTATCAGCATAGTCGACATGACAGCAGAAAATCCGGTCGTGTCGCGAACCCTTCATGTGGGTGATGAGCCCAGGGATATCGTGTTCGGCGGGCCGGGCTCGAACAAGGCCTTCATTACGACAGCCCATCGCGGACAAAACGCGCCTTTTAATCCGCAACTGACCGAGGCCGGTATCGGCCGAGCCGATGTCTGGGTTTTTGATATCAATAATCTCGGCGAAGCCCGAGGCGGCACGCCGGTTACCATTACAAATTTATTTTCGGATACACCGCGAGCTTTGGCCGTTTCCCCAGACGGTAATACGGTTTACGCCGCTGCTTTCCATTCGGGTAATCAGACCACGACGCTTTTCGCCGATCGTAATAGCGGAGGATTGGATAAGGCGCCGCCGCTTGAAAACATTGAAGGCATTGCGGCCCCGCAAACAGGATTGATTGTCCGATATAACGGGACCGATTGGATGGATAATGGGGACCCGGTCTCCGGTACCGCGCCTAAGGTCTGGACCGATCGTGTTCGATTTTCGCTGCCTGATTATGATGTCTTTGAGCTCGACGCAGCCGCAGCCGTGCCAGGCGTAACCACGCGTCATTCAGCTGTTGGAACTACCTTGTTCAATATGGTCACCAATCCGGCGACCGGCGCGCTCTATGTTTCCAACACAGACGCGCGCAATGACGTGCGTTTTGAAGGCCACAGCAATGTCAGCACCAGCGTACGCGGCGATATGGTGCGGACCCGCATCTCTGTCCTTGAAAACGGCGCGGCGACCCACCGTAACCTCAACAAGCACATCAACAGCTATAGTGAGGATTTAGGGACGGCCACGGAGAACGCATTGTCGACCTCTCAGGTTTTGCAAATGGCCGTCACTGCCAATGGCGAAGATATTTACGGCGCGGCTTTTGGAAACGGGAAGCTCTTTCGTTACAAAACATCCGATCTGGAAAATAATAGTTTTACACCGGCGGCCGGGTCTCAGGTTAAGTTGTCAGGCGGTGGTCCGACCGGTCTAGTTTTAGACGAGACGCGGGGGCAGGCCTATGTGCTGACCCGGTTTGATAATGGGATATCAACTGTAAGCTTGGACGACCTGAGCGAAAGCGCCCATATCACCATGTTCCATATGGAACCATCCCATGTGGTAGAGGGGCGACCGTTTCTATACGATGCCGAACTTAGCTCCAGTCGCGGCGATCACAGTTGTGCCAGCTGTCATACGTTCGGAGATGCCGACCAGCTGGCCTGGGATCTGGGAGAGCCGGACGGAACAGTCAAAGACAATCCAAGACGATATGCGGTCAATCCTGGTAACGCCATTCAAGAATTCCATCCCATGAAAGGCCCCATGACGACACAGTCCTTAAGAGGGCTGGCAGGTAATGGCCCCATGCACTGGCGCGGCGATCGGACGGGCGTAAGCGCTGATGCGGGCGAAACGCTGGAGGAACAGGCCTTTGAAGATTTCAACCCAGCCTTTCAAGGTTTACTCGGGAAAGCTGATCAACTCTCAGATAGCCAAATGGATCTCTTTGCTAAATTCGCGCTGGAGATTACTTATCCGCCAAACCCAATCCGAAATCTGGATAATAGCCTGACTGCAGAGCAGGAAGATGGCCGCGATACCTATTTGAATGTGGGCTCCACAGGCGGGGGTTTGCTGCGATGCAATCAGTGTCACGAACTTGATGAAATCAACAACAAGTTTGGAACAAATGGCTTGATGAGCGTCGAAGGCAATCAAATAGCTGAAGATTTCAAAATCCCCCACCTTCGCAATACCTACACCAAAGTCGGGCGCTTCGGCAGTACAAACCGCGCATCGGACGGTGCCCCGCATATGGGTCCGCAAATCCGAGGCTATGGCTTCCTGCATGACGGTGCCATCGATACGCTAGATACATTCTTCGGAGAAAGTACAGGCGGCGCATCAACGGGCGGGGCGGGTTTTGTCTTTAACAGCCCCCAAGCCAAGGCCAATGTCATTGATTTTGTCTTTGCCATGGATTCAGAGTTAGCACCGATTATTGGGCAGCAGGTCACATTGAGTGCGGCCAACGCCAATGACGAAGACAGCTTAGCCCGGTTGGACCTGTTGGTTGAAAGGGCCGGAGTCACCACGCCTCGGTCCGAATGTGACCTAGTCGCACGCGGGGTCATCGCTGGAGAGCAACGCGGTGCGGTAATGAATAGCGATGGCAGCTTTGATACAGACAAGCTGGCGGAGGCCGGGGTCAGCCTGGATCAACTTAAATCACTGGCCAGCGGAGCCGGGAATTCCCTGACCTTTATGTGTGCGCCCCCGCGCGAAGGACGCCGGATCGCTATTGATCGGGACGCGGATGAATATCTCAATGCTGATGAGATCGCTGCCGGAAGTGACGCTTCCGATCCGAACAGTATACCCGGATAAAAAAGGCACGACTCCCAGCGAGCCGTGCCTTTATATCACGTAAACGTGAAACGTGACGATAATGGGGCGCAAACGTCACGGTTTTGTTACTAGGACCAACGCCTTATCATGTGGTGAGCAAATCCGGGTTTCTTCTTTACACTTTTTAACCATAAATAGTCTCCAGATATGTCGTGAGCCCGGTGACAACCTCATTGTCATCTGATATGCAATTAGTTGAATATAAAATGGAGACAGCTATGTCCAAACGAGAATTTGATGTCATTGTTTATGGAGCCACCGGCTATACGGGCCGGCTCGTAGCGGAATATCTTCAAAAGCAATATGGCGGTTCCGATCTGAAATGGGCCATGGCGGGGCGCTCAGCGGAAAAGCTCGCGGCCGTTGGCGCGGAAATGGGTATTAGCGCCGATATTCCTAAAGTGGTCGCCAATAGTGATGATACCGCCAGTCTAAAGGCCATGGCCGAAAGCACAAAAGTCCTCTTAACGACCGTCGGCCCGTATCAGCTTTACGGCACGGATGTTGTTGAAGCCTGCGCGGCCGCCGGGACTGATTATGTGGACCTTTGCGGCGAACCTGCTTGGATGCATGACACGGTCCGGGATTTCCAAGGCAAGGCCGAAGCCAGCGGCGCCCGTATTGTCCACTCTTGCGGATTTGACTCCATTCCTTTTGATCTGGGCGTTTTTTACACCCAGGCCAAAGCAAGAGAAGCCCACGGGGAAGCCTGCCAGAAAATCAGAGGCCGGGTCCGCAAAATGCAAGGCAAGTTTTCCGGCGGCACCGCCGCCAGCTTTATGGAAACCATGAAGCGCGTGGGCACACAGCCTGAGGTATTGGACTGGCTCAAAGACCCCTTCACCCTGACCCCTGGTTTTGAAGGCCCTCGGCAGCCCCACGGGGCCAAGCCCATCGAAGAAGAAGATCTCGGCAGCTGGTCCGCGCCTTTTATTATGGCGTCCATCAACACCAAAAATATCCACCGCTCGAACTATCTTCTCGGCGGCGCTTACGGCGAAGATTTTGTCTATGACGAAATGATGATGACCGGCCCCGGCGAACAAGGCGCAAAAATGGCGCAAGGTGTTATGCAAATGAATAATTCTATGTCGCAAAATGCCCCCAAGCCCGGCGAAGGTCCCACAAAAGATGAGCGGGAAAACGGCTTTTATGATGTGATGTTTGTCGGCGACACCGCCGCAGGCCAGCGGGTGATCTGCTCTGTCGCTGGAGACAGAGACCCAGGCTATGGGTCCACTTGTAAAATGATCGCTGAAGCGGCCATTTGTTTGGCTCGGGATATTGAGCGCTCTTGTGTGGGCGGCGGGGTTTATACGCCCGCTCCGGCTATGGGCATGGCCCTGGTTAAGCGATTAGAAGACAATGCAGGTCTGACATTTAAGTTCGAAAAAGCATAAAAAATTTACTTGTAATTCACAATTTTTGAAATGTAGGGATTTTTGACGATAAAGCGAGCTACAGCGAGCCCTGAACAAGTCAGAGCTTTTCGATCCGAAAAGCCTCATTGAATGGGAAATCTGTCAGCCGTCTCTGATATCAGAGCAATAGCCGCCGGTAACGTCTTGGTTTTTGGTTATGGCCCTTTTAGGGCGAGTCTAAGGATTGAGATTGCGCTATGGCTCTGAAGATCCATCGCATGTCCCGAGAAAACAACGCCCAGAATGCGCAATGCGCGCAGCTGCGCGATACGTTTTTGTCGTGGGATTTGCAGGATTTTCTAGCCTCCATTGCTGAGTTTTCTAGTGAGGTGCGGGCCGCGCCCGCCTAACCCCTCGCGCCGGGAGCCCGCTCCCAGACTTTAAACTCTATTCGTGATGCAATGTTATGAAATCCTTATCCCTTTCTTGGGACGGGGTTTCCGTCCAACCGGTAAACCCTGCCCCGAAACGAACCTC
>CALDSY010000048.1 GCA_937924355.1 uncultured Caulobacterales bacterium | reverse complement strand
CAGCCTGCAGCGATTGCCTGTCTTAATCACCGCATAATATGCGGAGAATAATCTTGTTTTTGCGGCGATTATGTGTTATAAACACTGCATAAAATGCGGAGAATATAGTGTATATTCATGAACTGCCCACATGGCCAGTGTTTCATTGGGATGAGAAAGTCATCTCGGATGTCCTCGCGCGGGTGCGGCACAAACAAGGGCGGCTGAGCGGGCGCATGGAGGCGCTTGGGTTTGAATTACGTCAGGAAGCGACCTTGCAGGCGTTGACAGAGGAGGCCACCAAATCCAGCGAAATAGAAGGGGAAAAGCTGGACAGGGATCAGGTCCGATCCTCTATTGCCCGTCATCTGGGGATGGATATCGCCGGACTTGTGCCGTCGGACCGGAATATAGACGGTATCGTGGAAATGATGCTCGACGCCACCCAGAATTATCAAAAGCCACTCAGCGCCGCGCGCCTTTTTGGCTGGCATGCAGCTTTGTTTCCCACCGGTTATAGTGGTTTGCTGCCTATATCTGTCGGGACATGGCGACAAGACAAGGCGGGCCCTATGCAGGTGGTTTCAGGGCCTTATGGACGGGAGACGGTGCATTATCAGGCCCCCCTTGCCGCTAAGGTCGACGAGGAAATGCAGGCCTATCTGACTTGGTTGAATGCTCCGTCGAAAACAGATCCTGTTTTGAAAGCGGCCATATCCCATCTCTGGTTTGTGACCATACATCCCCTGGATGACGGGAATGGCCGCATCGCCAGAGCCATCGCCGATATGGGACTGTCGCGCTCCGAAGACAGCGCGCAACGCTTTTACAGCTTGTCCTCCCATATCCGAAATGAACGCCGCGACTATTACAATATACTGGAACGGACCCAGAAAGGTGATTTGGACATCACCGACTGGCTTGTCTGGTTTCTGGAATGTCTAGAGAGGGCCATTGAAGGCGCAGGCGCGCTCCTGCAAGCCGTTCTCGACAAGGCGGGATATTGGGAGGCCCATAACCACAAACCTATCAATGACCGTCAGCGATATGTGCTCAACCGGCTGCTAAACGGGTTCGAAGGTCATCTGACCTCGTCGAAATGGGCCAAGCTCACCAAGTCATCGCAGGACACGGCGCTACGTGATATCAATGATCTGGTGGCCAAGGATATGCTGGTCAAAAATGACGCCAGCGGACGCAGTACGAGTTATCGGCTTGTCGGGTAAGGCGACGGTGAGTGGATCGTTTTAGAATTCCGCATTCGTCGTAATCCAATGGCCAATGATAATCCCGTATTCCACAGCGGTCGCGCCGGACTCTCATGAAGAAATCTCAATAAGGCGTTTACCCCTGTTACCCGTGTTTTCTAATAAACAAGCTCATAGCGGTAGTGGTTTCTATTGTTACGCTTATAGATTGCCAAGCGCACACGGTCTCCGACATTGATCCGCGCCGCATTTGTTAGATTTACCGTCACACGCTCCCCGTTATCCAGGGTGACGATGGCTTTATAATCAGATCTAGGTCGCCGGTTTGGCGTGAATATGAATTCTTCGACCCGACCCGTTTCATACCCCGTGGGCGTCCAATGGGGCGCCCGCTTTGAATTTAAGAACATCAGTCCAAACAACAAAGCCAAGGCAATCAAAAGCATCATTGCCGGATGTGGTTTAATTTTCCGATTACCCATTGTTTCCATTTAATCACAAAGACCAAAAATGCAAATAACAGACAGACTTATCATTCTCGTTTCGGGGGTGGGCAATCCTGCCTTTGATAAAACGGCCGGTGCGGAGCTTGCCTTTGACACCATTGGCATGACCATGATGGATCATTACCGGAAAGAGAGGGAGAGGTGAGGTCGTGAATTTCAATCCTAAACCCGCCGCTCACCCCGTTGAAAAACGGGGTCCAGTTGTCGGGTTTCAACGAGTGATGAAGAATGGGTACCGTGGTTGAAGCTGAAACCTTCATGGTTCCCGGCGTTCGCCGGGATGAGCGGGTTAGGCGGTAATTTGCGATGATACCTTAATCACCGCATAGTCTACAGCCAAATTTATCCCGCGTTTGCGACGCTGTCTGATACGTTGTCCCAATTGTCTTCATTGGCGCTACCCAGTGCGGTAATCCCGATGATGGCGACAAGGACGATCATGCCAATGATAATCCCGTATTCCACAGCGGTCGCGCCGGACTGACACTTCAGATATGCTTTGAATGAACGTTTCATGGATCAGCCTTGGGGTATGATATGGTCAACAGGCCAGGGGATAGCCTGTTGACCAAATTCTTTCGTGACTGGGGAAGAGGACACCCGGTCACATGACCTGTTTAGAGGTAGGGGCGCAACATCTCATGAAGAAATCTCGATAAGACGTTTACTTAAATTAACTGTGTTCACGCCGCGTCTCGAGCGGAGCAACCGGATTAGCTGCGGGCGAAATCTAAAAGCGGCTGCATGTCATGATTGTCCGCAGCGCGCAGCGCGTCGATATAGATCCGGCGGGTTTTACTGGGGGATTGCAGATTGACGCGGCCCCATGTGAACCGGGAATGGCCGAGCTGTTTCGATAAGAGATCTGCGGCGAGCCGGCCATGGCGTCCATTCCCATTGGGAAAAGGATGGATATGGGTCAAGCGGTGATGAAACCGCAGCGCAATCTCGTCGGGCTGGTAAGTCTCATGGCTGACCCAATATTGAACATCGCGCGCCATTTGTTCCATCGCCATGGGGACCGCATAGGCATCGATGCCGATATTGCGGGCCGTCGTGCGATAGGTTCCGGCCCATTTCCAGACCTGCCCATACATGCGTTTATGCAGGCGGCGCAAAAAGCCCGTGTCGAGAACGTTGCGTTTCCTAGCAAAGGCCCAGCGATCTGTTTCAATAATCCCCGCCTGTTCGGCGGCGTTTAATTCAGCTCTGGTCGTGACATAGGTTAGCAATAGTTGTTCACGCTCGCCGGCTTCCAGGGGCGTGTTGCCGTCATCGTCTCCGACGGTCAGAGGATCGCTCAAGAGGTCACCTCGATGGGATCCCAAAGACGCGCAGGTTTAAGACGCAGCAAGTCATCAATCAGCTGTTCGCGTTCGCGGAGAATTTCGTCTTTTGACAGGCTCTGCGCTTCGAGAAGCATGGTGTGATGGTTTCGGGCTAACAGAGCATCGGCAACGACTTCTGCTCGATGCCGGACCATGGAGGACAGGGGCTGACGCGGAACCAGCGTATAAACAAGTTCGCAGTCGAGCGCTTCCGCAGCCTCGCGGAGTTTCCGCAAGGTCATAGAGTCCTGCATTTCTGCTTTCTCCCATTTGCTCACCGTATATTGCGATATGCCGGCGCGTTGAGCCAATTGGTCCGTGGTTAAACCCAGGGCATTGCGGATCGCGCGCAGCCAACCTTTGCTGGGCCGTTGAAGCTCTGGATTATCCCGAAACGGGGCGAGCCGTTTGTCCAGTGACTCGCGGGCTCTTAAATGTTTTCGAATAGACATGTCAAAACATGCCGTATTAGTTTTAAAAAATCAATAAATATATGCGATAAAATGCATAAAATATCAAGAATTATATGCGTAAAACTGCATAAAAGAATATCATGCAAATCACAGACAGACTTATCAACCTGGTCTCGGGCGTGGGCAATCCCGCCTTTGACAAGACGGCCGGCGCAGAGCTGGCCTTTGACACCATTGGCGAAGAGCTCGCTACTAATCTCTATCGCACATCCTGGATGGCGCGGGCTATTGTGGACGAGCCAGCTCATGACATGACCCGGGCCTGGCGTCGCTGGCAAGGGCCGGACGCCGACGTTGACGCGATGCAATCCGCCGAGCGGGCGCTGCGTCTGCGCGGCAAGGTTCATAATGCCGTGCAGCTGGCCCGCCTAACGGGAAAGGCCGCGATTTTTATCGGCACGGGCGGGGACGCGGCGCTGCCCATATCAGATACAATGACGCCGGGCGCGATCCGATATCTCCATGTGTTCAAAGGCTCGGAGCTGAGAGGCGAGGGCGAGGAGCGCAATCTGGCCAGTGATAATTTCGGCGGCTACCATTATTATGAATATGACCCGTTTGCCGTAGCGGGCGCGGCCCGGGAAAAAGTGCGTATTCACCACTCGCGCCTAATCTGGTTTCGCGGCGCGGCGGACCCGCTTCATGTGACCGCCGGTCAGAGCGTGCTGCAGGCGTGCTATCAGCCCATTGTGGACGCCGAAGTTCTTATGGCCCATGTGCTGGCCTTGGTCGGAGAGGCCAAGCTGGACGTCATAAAAATCCGCGATCTGGCCAGTACGCTGGCCACTGACTCTGGGGTGACGCGCCTGCAAAAGCGCTTCTCTGAGGGGCTGGCACTAAAATCTATTCTGGGCGTGACGCTCCTGGATGCAGGGTCCGAGGACTGGGACCGCAAACAGGTCAATTTCGCCCATTTGTCTGATCTGGTGCAGCAGCGCCTGGAGATCGTCGCGGCCGCTGCCCGCATGCCTGTGACCAAACTGCTGGGCCAAAGCCCGGGCGGGCTCAACGCCACAGGCGAGTCTGATCTGCGCAATTATTATGACATGATTTCCGGCCGCCAAGAGACCGGCCTGCGCACGGGGCTAGAACGGCTTGACCGACTCCTCGTGGCCCATGCGGGCGTCGGCATAGACCCCCACGCCTATGACTGGAATCCGCTTTATCAGCTGGACGAAGTGAGCGCGGCGGAAGCGGCGCTGAAACGGGCGCAGGCGGAGCAAATTTTGTCGGCGGGTTTGGGGGTGGGATGATTTCGCAGATCGTCCAAGCTCGTCTTCCCGGCCACTGAGCCGGGATCCAAAACTCGGGTGACAACCGGATTATGGGCGCCGGATTAAATCCGGGGTGACGGAAAATTACTCAACTAATCTATCTGCGCCTTGGTCCAATTACATGTCCCGCTTTCCGCGAGCTTATTAAACCGATCGGCCAGTTCTTCAGCAGAGCCGGAAAATCGCCGCCCCTTATGATCCCAGAGCGTCACACGGGCGTCTCGGATTTTGATACGGACGTTTTTTAGTTCATCATTGGTTTCAATAGGCGCGCGTGTATACCCGCCGCTCTCATTGCAGACAAAGTCTGGAATTCGCTCATAGGTGCGGATGCGTTTTAACCGGGTTTCATACAGGCTCGGGTCCAGAAAATACTGGCAGGACAGGACGATACCGCTGAGATCGGCATAAGCAGGGTCTTTCGGGTCAACCCGGCGTTCCCACAACTCAAAAGACTCCGGCAGGTCGTCCGCTTGCGGGCGCGCTAATGGGTTTTCAGATGTAATAGCCTGACCGCTCTCATCAACCAGATTTCCGTCTGGATCGAGAAATCCCAAATACTGTGAGTCAAATTTGCG
>CALDSY010000047.1 GCA_937924355.1 uncultured Caulobacterales bacterium | reverse complement strand
TAAAAATCCTCATCCCTGTCACTGCGGGCCTGTACGATCACATAGGCGCGGACGGCTTCGAGCTCTTCCGGCGTATAGACGCCTTTGAATTTGGGCATGCCGCGCTCGGCCAGCTCGCCGCCATGGACAATGGCCTTCCAGCGAGCGGGATCCCGGGTCGAATTGGCCCAGCGCAAATTAGGAATGAGCCCGGAAGAAAATGCCTGATCGCCATGGCAAACGACGCAGGAATTTGAATAAATTTGCTTTCCGCGCATGAGCGCTTCGGCCGTTGTTTCCGGCAGGGCAGGCGGCTCCGGACGCTCAGTGGCGGGCATCTTTGGCGGCTCTGGTAATTTCCCGTCAGCCCCCAGTTTAAAGGCCAAAATACGGCCCGAGTTAAAATCACTTCCGGTCGGCAGGACCCCGCCATATCCCAGCACATAGGATCCGCCCCAGCCGGACGCGACGACCACATATTGTTCACCGTCGATTTCATAAGTAATTGGCGCGGCGGCAATGCCGGTCTGGGTGAAGTATTTCCAGAGCTGATCGCCGGTCGCGGAATTATAGGCAGCAAAATGCGCATCCGCCGTGCCTTGAAAGACCAGGTCGCCGCCTGTGGACAATACGCCCCCATTCCAAGGCCCGCCATGTTCCACGGACCAGGCCGGCTTTTGCTTGACCGGGTCCCAGGCCAGGAGACGGCCTTTGAGCATGGATTTGAGCTGTTTGAACGTGGGCTCATCTTCAGGCAGGACCGCATAGGTGAAATCTGTGCCTGTATTCCAGCTGCCTTGTTTGACTTCGAAATCCGCCATATCTGTGTAGACCCAGGGGGCTTCCTGCGCCGGAATATATACTAGGCCTGTATCGTGGGAATAAGACATAGGCTGCCAGTTATGAGCGCCCAGTGGTCCGGGGAGCTGTAGATAGGGCGCGTCCTTGTAACGGGCGCCGGAGACTTCAATCGGTCGGCCATCTTCGCCAATACCAGTGGCCCAATTGACAGGCACAAAAGCCTCGGCAGAAATGAACTCACCGGTTTCCCGGTCGACTACATAGAAGAAGCCGTTCTTAGGGGCCTGCATGATGACCTTACGCGGCGCGCCGTCGATCTCGAGGTCTGCCAGGATCATATGCTGGGTCGCGGTGTAGTCCCAAGTCTCGCCCGGCGTGGTCTGGTAATGCCAGACATATTCACCTGTGTCGGGGCGCAGCGCGACCATGGAGGACAAAAAGAGATTATCGCCTTTGCCATCACTGCGTTCGCGGTGGTTCCAGGGTGATCCATTGCCGACGCCAATATAAAGCAGGTCGAGCTCTGGGTCATAGGCCATGCTGTCCCAGACAGTCCCGCCGCCGCCGGCCTTCCAAAACTCGCCGTGCCATGTTTCGGCGGCCATGGCCTGTGTTTCGTCTTCAAAACCGTCGGCCGGATTTCCGGGTACCGTGTAAAAGCGCCAGATCATGTCACCGGTCTCTGTGTCATAGGCCGACACATAGCCGCGCACGCCCAGCTCCGCGCCGCCATTTCCGATAATGACTTTGCCGTCGATAATGCGCGGCGCGCCCGTCATGGTGTAAGGTTTGGATTTATCAATGGTCAGCTTGTCCCAGACCACACTGCCGGTTTTAGCATCCAGCGCCACGAGGCGCCCATCAATGGTCGCTGTATAAATTTTATCGCCCCACATGGCCACGCCGCGATTAACCGCATCACAACAAGCATTGGCGGCCTGAACTTTGTCGATTTCTGGCTCGTAAATCCAAAGCTCTTCGCCTGTACGGGCGTCCAGCGCCGAAACCAAATTCCAAGTGGAGGTCACATACATGACGCCGTTATGGACGATGGGGGTGACTTCGATACCGCGCGTGGATGACAGATCATAACTCCAGGCCAGGCCGAGCGAATCCACATTGGCTGCGTTGACTTTTTCGAGCGGAGAAAAGCGGCTTTCATCATAGGTGCGGCCATGACTGCGCCAGCCGGAATTATCGGCTGTCAGGATCGCCTCCGCGCTAACGCCATTTTTTGTGCTCTCGCCGCCCCTACATGCTGCAAAGACCAAGGCCCCGGCCAATAGGCCGATTTTAATCGCGTTTCGCATAAGACTCCCCTCTTATTTGACAGTAAGCCTATCACTAAGTTTGGCGGCGGGGCAAGCCCGTCATAATGTGATTGGATGCCTGATGACTCTTATACGGCGCGTATGTTATGTCGTATGAAAGACGCTCCAAAGGAGAGAACATGTATATCGACGGATACACTTATGCGGTTCCGGCAGCCAGCAAAGAGACCTTTATTCAGTTTGCCCAAAAATCGGCTGCGCTGTTTAAAAAGCACGGCGCGCTCCGCGTGGTTGAAGCCTGGGCGGATGATGTGCCGGACGGGAAAGTTACGTCTTTTCCTTTGGCTGTTAAAAAGCAAGATGATGAAGTGGTTATGTTCTCCTGGTGCGAATGGCCGGACAAAGCCACGCGAGATGCGGCCTATGAAAACATGATGCCAGAGATGGAGGAAATGGGTCTGGGCAAAATGCCTTTTGACGGCAAGCGCATGATTTATGGCGGGTTTGTGCCTGTCGTGGATGTATCATAAAACCGCCAAGTGGGCTGGAGTTACGGAATCTGGTTTGACGAAATTTCTACTTTATGATTTATTCATAGATGTAAGTGTGGAGGGACAAATGTCATTTAAATCAATTGTAATTGCGATCAGTATTGCCGGAACCATCGGCTTGTCGGCTTGTGCCACAGGCTATGGGTCAAATATGTTTGGCCTAGGCATGAAGACCAAAGAATTCAGCGATAATGTCCATAAGGTCAGTTATCAAGGTAATGGATATACATCCGAACAACGTGTTTGGAATTACTGGTTTAATCGCTGTGCTGAGCTTACCAAGGAACGCGGTTATGACGTATTTACCTTGCTAGACAATGCTGAGTTTGAAAAGTACAAATCCAAATTGCTGCCGGAATCAACTGATACAGCAAGTCGCGGTGACCATTACATGATTTCGCCTGATCTGGAGTTGTCAGACGGGGCAAAGGTCATTCCGGCCTATTATTCCTATACCACAGTGACGACTTATTCCATGGACTCCTACGTGGTCATGTACAAGCTGCCCTTGCCTGCCGATGCCATCGACGAAGCCTTTTTTGATCCCGATACAATCCTGACCAGTTTGCAACCCTTTATCGAGTCAAAAGGTAAAACAACGGCACCTCATCGACGTTTGCTAATGATGCGATCTCTTGTGTCAGGCGCGATTAAAACCGGTGAAATTAAAAAGTCCGACGTACCATCAAGTGTGCAGACGATTATTGATGGCACTGACCCTGTGGTCAACGCGCCGACGAATTGATCCTGTAGAGCGAGCCGTTAAAACCAATGCCCGCTCTTTATGTCGTTTATGACGTCTTCACGGAATCCCCCTTTGGCGGGAACCAGCTCGCTGTGTTCCCGGATGCGCGGGGCTTGCCGCAGGACCGATTGCAACAGATAGCCGCCGAGTTTAATTTCTCTGAGGTGACGTTTGTCTATCCGCCGAAAGACGATGCCCATTCGGCGAAAGTTAGGATTTTTACGCCGACCTCAGAAGTAGATTTCGCGGGTCATCCGACGATCGGTACGGCCGTAGCGCTCGGACAGCTCGGTTATGAAGCGCCTATGGTTTTAGAATTGGGGATTGGACCTATTCCCTGTGAGGTCGTTGGGACCAGGGCATCATTTACCGTGTCCAATCCGCTACAAACATTCGCCAAGCCATCCACCGAAGATATTGCTGCCGCACTTGGATTGCCGGCCTCTGCCATTAAGACGGAAACACAAGCGCCCATTCAGGCCAGCTTGGGCCTGCCGTTTACTTTGGTAGAGCTCACGGATCGCGAGGCGCTTCGCGATATCGAAACGGATGTGAGCCAGTTTAAAACTTGCCAGAA
>CALDSY010000046.1 GCA_937924355.1 uncultured Caulobacterales bacterium | reverse complement strand
TATGACAATGTCCTGACTCATGGTTTTGTCGTGGATGAGAAGGGCTATAAAATGTCTAAATCTCTGGGCAATACTGTCGCCCCGCAGGATCTCATCCAGCGTTATGGCGCCGACATTGTCCGGCTTTGGACGGCCTCCTCTGATTTTACAGATGATCTGAAAATCGGCGATGAAATCATCAAGACTAATGTGGATGCCTACCGCAAAATCCGCAACACGCTGCGCTATATGATCGGCGCGCTCGGCCACTTTGACAACAGTAAGACCGTCGATCACAACGACATGCCCGCGCTAGAGCGCTGGGTGCTGCACCGTCTGGCAGAACTGGATGAGCAAGTCCGTGAGGCCTATGGCGTGTTTGATTTGAAAAAGGTCTTCAGCCTACTATTCAACTTCATCAATACGGACCTGTCGGCGTTCTTTTTTGATATCCGCAAGGACAGCTCCTATTGCGATCCGGCGGATAGTACGCGGCGCTTGGCTTATCTGACCGTGCTGGACGCATTGTTTGTGCGCCTGACCACTTGGTTCGCCCCGATCCTGTCCTTCACCATGGAAGAAGTCTGGCAGACGCGTTTCCCAAAAGATGACTGGTCCGTGCACATGGAAGTCTTCCCGGAAACGCCTGACGGCTGGAAAGACGCCGCGCTGGCCGCCCATATGGAAACGCTGCAAGCTTTTCGCGACGCTGTGAACGAAGCCATCGAGCCTCTGCGCAAAGAGGATGTCATCCGGTCAAGCCTGGAGGCCAAGATCGTTGCGCCCGCTGCAGAGACCCTCGTCAAGGCCCTCACCGGCATGAACATCACGCGCAAAGACGTTTATGATGATCCGTCCCAGCCCAGCGATACTTTGGCCGATATGCTCATCGTTAGTGATGTGGATTTGTCGACGAAAGCCGACGCCATTTCCGTCAACTCCCTCAAAGAGGATACGGCTTATAGAAAGTGCGAGAGATCCTGGAAATATTTCAAACCCGCGGGCGATGAAGACATCACACCTCGCGATGCGGCAGCACTAAGCTAATGGCGATCTACAAGTCATTCTGGGGTTACGCGCTCGCTATTCCCGCCGTAGTGGTTGCGCTGGATCAGCTGTCCAAGAAATGGGCGACCAATCTCTTTGGTCTGCCTTTCAATATCTGCGAGATCGACCCTTATGTCGGGCAAAAAGGATACTTCCAAGACTTCAGCCCCATCGTCGATTGGGCCATGACCTGTAATTTGGGCGTGAGTTTTGGCATGCTGGCGGGCGACTCTCCCGCCAAGCGCTGGGGCCTCACGATTTTTGCCACAATCATGGTCATTGCCATGCTCGTCTTCTTGGCCAAAACAACGGAAAAATGGACCCGCCTCGGTCTTGCTCTGATCATAAGCGGAGCTGTTGGCAACGGCATTGACCGTTTTTTACACGGCGCGGTCACCGATTTCATCAGCGTGGGCGACCTGCTCCCCTTCTTCCCATGGGTGTTTAATATCGCCGATAGCGCCATTACGATCGGCGTCATGTTTATCGCCTTGGATATATTCCTGGAGTGGCGGGACGAAAAGGCACAAAAATCAGCTGAAAAATAAATTTGTCCAAAGTTTTGGATAAACCATGTTGTCTGAAACCGGAGATTATCCTGAATACGTACAAAGTTTTCTCTGAGGATAATGCTTGGCTTTCATAAGCTCTTTGGATCCAGCGAAGACTTCCAATTCGATTTAAAAAACGGCCAGGCCCTTCATGCGTCCTAGCTGAGCTGTTTTGTGAGCATATAACGCGAGCGGCTCTCAGAGGCTTTACGTTTTACTTCTTGGTAGGCCTCTTCTTCAGAGGCCACAAGGAGGGCATCAATCATACGGGTAAAGTGAGCGCGCATGGCTTGCCTTGCGGCTGATGAGTCTCGGTTTTTCAAGGCGTCTAAAATAGCCTGGTGCTCGGCCTCGCGGTGAGATGTATCCCGATCACAAACCGTATTATAGACTTTTTGCAACTGGGACGCTTCGGCCCGCATTTTCCACATGCTATCGATCACAAACATGATCGCGTGATTATTGGTCGATCGCGCAATGGCCATGTGAAAGGCGGCATCGGCGTCTTCGGCATTCATATCGCTGGCTTTTTTGCCCGACATAATCTCGATATAACTTTCAAGTTCCGCCAGCGTTTCATCAGAAATAATCGGGGCTGCCAATGCAGCGCTTTCGGCTTCAAATAAGGCCCGCGCTTCGGTAAGCTCAAATGGGCCGACCTTGGGCAGGCCGTTTAATGCTAGGTTGGAACCATCTAAAACGTAAGCGCCCGAGCCTACTTTAATCTCGATACGCCCCTGAGCCTGAAGCGCGATCTCCGCTTCGCGGACAGCCACGCGGCTAACGCCAAATTTTTCCGCAAGATCTCGCTCGCCCGGCAATCTAGATCCAGGCGGGAAAACACCCGCATCGATGAGCTCAAGGATTTCATTTGCTACTTTGTGATATAGTCTTTTTTCAGCCATGAATTATACCAATTTTAGAATCTCTCCCAAATTACCTATACCAATTAAAATTAAAAAAAAAGGCACAACTTCCTGAAGGGGAAAGTTGCGCCAGTTTAGCAAGGATTTGACGCGCCTAGAACTTCCCGCGAACTCCAAAGAAGACGCGAGGTCCGTAGTCGTTAACCTCATAAAGGTCGTCGCGGACAAAAGCGAATTGCTCTTTTGGTGCACTTAGCAGATTGATCGCTTCCGCAGAAAGACGGATATTATCATTGACCTGATAAGAAGCCCGCGCCTCCCAAACGCCAACATCACCAACATAACGAATTCGCGTTCCGTCTGAGACAAATGGCTGGAAATAATCGTCGCGATATTTGTAGTTCACTTGGAAGTCAAAGTCGCCAGTTTGATAGTAGGCTTGCGCTGATAACGTATGCTTGGAGAGACCTGCAAGATTGGCCGGGGCAATAATACCACGGTTGGTTTGCGTAACGCCACCATTCTCATCCGTAACAAAGATGTCACCGTAACGGCTATCTTCGAATTCAAAATTTGAATCGACATAGTTATAGCTGATCTTGGCGCCGAGCCCGCTTAGAAACCCAGGTAAGTAGCTGAAACGGTGAGCCCCTGTGAACTCAATACCAGCCAGAGTACTCTTTTGATCGCTCGTTTGAACAATCCCTTCGACAGGGAGAACAACATCTCTTCCGTCAATTGAAAATGTTTCGTTCTGGACAACGTTGTTAAAGCCGCCCTGGAAGCTTTTAATATACGTACTGAGCGCAATAATTGAATCGCTGTCAGGATACCACTCGACACCCACATCGAAATTCCATGACATAAGTGGGTCCTGAAGCGGATTACCATCACCCCTTACGCGGCCAATCGCCTCTTCCAAGGTCGCCGTCTCCTCGTCGTCGCCAACGAGAGAAACGAAGCTCCGGCCATAGCCCATATCGGCAGGATCCGCGCGTGACATGGCTCGGAATGCGCCCATCCGCAACAACTTGTCCTCACTCAATTCAAGAATTCCCGTAATACTTGGAAGGAGCCGGGTATAATCGTGAGTCGTGCTTACAAATTGTGGGTCCGTTTGACTGACGGTAAACGCGCCGTCTGTCCCACCAACAACCAGGTTAGGACGATAGCCCGTCGCCTCTACGTCGGTATGGACCAATCGAACGCCAACATTTCCGGTGAACGGAAGTCCATCAATCGAAGTTTCATAATCTGACATCAAGTAAACGGACTGCGTGGTTTCTTGAACGTCAATGGTACGGCTACTCTCTCGAACCAGAGCTGGTGCCAAAGCGGAGAAATCACCCAGCGCCGCACCGAAACTGTTTTCACGGGCATCGGGATTTAATGAGTAGGCATTGATCGCGCCCAAAATCGAGTTCAAAGAATCGACAGCCGTGGTAGCCATACAGGTCGCGTCAAATGTGGCCCACGTATTGGTAGCGCTGATTACAGACCCATCGTCAGCAACATTTGTGACGAGATTGCCGTCGCGCTGACTGCTCAAAAATGAGTTCCCTTCTGGAAACTCTGTACGGCAAGCCGCATTGGCCGCGCCAATAATGGCTACGAGTTGATCCTCTAAGGCAGCTTGTTGTGCGCCCGCGACGCCGCTGTCATTATTGTCATCAAGGACCTCCCGGTTATTGATGGTCAACTCACCATCATTCTCGATTTCAAACGAGAAACGACCGATATTTGCATCAAGCGGATTTCCTGAATCACTCCCGCCCGGCAACTCCAAGTAGTTTTGCTCGGACCAACGCACGCCAGCCTGTAGGTTTTTCAGCAACCCACCGCCCAGATCGTAATTTGCATCAAACCGGCCGGATAAAATTTCATTATCGCGGAAGACATCGTTATCGATGCGAACCCGCAAGCGGTCCACGTAGTTATCGTAGTTATTGACGTCAAATTCCTCGTCATACAACGTGTATAGAGGCACGTTGCGTCCACCCGTCCGGTCAAATTCGATAACAGGTGAAATATCAGACTGAATACGGAATTCGATCGCTTGTTCGGTTCGCTCTGTCTTGGAGTATCCAACATCTGCGGAAATGTTCAGTCGCTCTGAAACATCGTAACCAAAGTTAAATCCGCCGCCTAGATACGTTTCTTTGCGTTGCCAATCACCGCCCTGCACTTCAATAGAGTTGTCTGTGATTGAACGCAGAATAGCGCCGGTTGGCGATACAACCATAGAGTCTAAAGTGGTCGTAGAACCGTCTGGTCCAATATTCAGAGACGTATCATTACGACGACCGCCATTAAATGTCAGATCATTGCGGCGCTCTGACTGCACACGCTCGGACCACTGGACATCCAAATTTACATCCAGAACTTCACTAGGTTGCCACTGGAAGGCGCCAAAAATGGCGTCTCTTTCGTCGCGGGTATCATTTTGCCGAAAATGGCGCTGCGATGGGGCGAATGCGAACCGGGTTAGATTATCAATCGGCACACCATTCTCGTCGAAGGACGTATCAACACCCTCAACGTCCGAACCGCGTTGGTCCAAATTGGAGGACTCTCGACGGTCATTGAAGTCATCACAGTCATCATCCCCGCGGTCTCGGGTTTCCGGATTGTTGGAAAATCCTGTAAATGTGCCGCCATTGACCTGATCTGTGTACTGATTCAGTCCATCGGAGATCAAACATGCGGGACGTGAATTACTTGTCGGTCCGGTTTGCCGGCTTTCCGCTTCTGGCTGGGAAATATCACTGCGCTGCACACCGATAGAGATACCGACATCGCCGCTTCCAACCTGAAACTGATCCGTATAACTACCTGTAAGGCGGTAGCCGAAATCCCCGGCTTCGGTATCCATCTGGTCCAACTGGTCCGGGTTTACATTCCCTTTGGCATCGATCTGAATTCGGCGCTTACCATAATCAAGCGGCCGAATAGTCTCCATCTGAATCTGACCGGCCACACCGCCTTCAATCTGGCTGGCATCCTGTGTCTTGAAGACCGCCAGCTTATTCATCAATTCCGATGGAAACTGAGAGAAGTTGACAGATCTATCGCCTGATCCATTGGTGGCGGCGCGCCCATTGACCACGGTTGACGACAAATACGGCCCCAAACCCCGGATGGAGACCTCTGTTGCGCCGCCATTTTCCCGGTGAGACGCGACGCCTGTAATTGTTTCAAGGGCTTCGCCAATAGAGAGCGCCGGGATGTCACCGATCTCTTCGGCAGATAGTCCATCAACGATCTGTGTATTATCACGCTTCAGCGCTATTGAATCTTGAATGACTTGACGACTACCAGTGACGACAATCTCATCTTCGTCGACCTCTTGGGCCACGGCCGGGACGGACGCCGCCATCAATACACTGAGCGCGCCTGTAAGAAACAGCCGATGCTTGGATGAAACTAAATTGAAATTTGAATAAGACTTTGCCACGATTTTCTCCCCTATCGATGCCATGAATTATTTTATTGCACTATTCAGAACCAATAAATAAGATTGTGTCAACCTTATTATTAGTCCGATTAATGATAATTGGTAGTACCAATTGAATAAAAATCTCAATTGTTGCAGAGAAGCAACAGAATTTTGGAGCTTATGAGCAGACTGGTTTCAAATATTTTCGTCTTATCGATTCCTTTTCTGATTAATATAAATGCACAGGCGCAGTCAGACGCGGCACACCATAAAATCGATTTGAGCGACTGGTATCTTACCTTACCCGTTGATGAGAATAGTGACGGAAAGGCTGACCGCGTTCACGAATGGGAATTGAGCAAAGGATGGTCAGATCCACGGTTCTTTTTCCCCTCTACTGACGGCGGACTAACATTTCGCTGTCCTGTAAAGGGCGCTAAGACATCAAAAAACACCAAATATGCGCGGACCGAACTTCGTGAAATGCTACGCCGGGGGAACAAATCCATTCCAACCGCAGAACCGGGCCGTAATAACTGGCTCCCGTCCACGGCAAAACGAAAATACCGAAATAAGGCTGGAGGCGTTGACGGCGAGTTACATGCAACCCTTGCTGTCAATCACGTCACGACGACAGGCGCCGACAATGAAATAGGCCGGGTCATTATTGGTCAAATTCACGGCAAAGACGACGAACCCGTCAGACTCTATTACCGAAAGCTGCCTCATCACCAACGCGGCTCACTTTACTTTGCCCACGAGGCTAAAGGTGAGCCCGATGACCAGTATTACGATCTTATTGGATCGCGGAAAAATAGTGCCGAAGAGCCAGCAAACGGCATCGCGCTGGATGAAAAATTTTCATATTCAATCGTATTAGCCGGCGACCTCGTTGAGGTATCCATTTCAAAAGATGGGAGCCCCTTGGCACGTCAACGGATTGATATCAGCAAAAGCGGATACACAAGCCGCGACGAATATTTGTATTTTAAAGCCGGTGTTTATAGCCAAAACAAAACCGGCAATGCCGATGATTATGACCAGGCAACATTCTACGAATTGAGAAACCTGCACGCGCGCCCAAATTAGTTCCCCCATCTCTTCTTCCAACACCCAAGAAAATGGCGTGACTTTCAAGGCTCATCAATACCTCGACTTAACCCTTTCATCGCTGCTGACCGTAGCATGACCATTGAATTTAGATCATTGGTTTGATTTTACTATTTATTTTTGTCCAACATTGGGTAACTGCAAATTTAGGATAAATAAATATTTGGTCACTTGGCGCACGTTTCACTTTGGGCTAAAGAGGGCGCGAAAATTGGAGTCGTCTTATGACAATGCGCAAAATTGTGAGTGTATCTCTTATAGTAGCTGGAGGCTTTGCGCTCTCGGGTTGCTCATCCGCGACCAAGGCTTTGGGCCTTAAGCAGTCGGCTCCGAACGAATTTAACATTCTGACGAAAGCACCGCTTGTTGTTCCGCCGGAATATAATTTGCGGCCTCCGCGTTTGGGTGAGTCGTCCTACGAGAACAACTACACTCAAAAGGCAGCGCGCGAAGCGCTTGTCGGCGAAATCGACAGTGCCGAGCCATCCAAAGGCGAGCAGTTTCTTCTGGCCAAAGCCAATGCCCCGCGGGCTAATCAAGAAATTCGTGTCGAGATCGACGGACAAAACAGTGTTGAACGCAAGACCGACAACTTTAGTGACACTGTTCTTCGAAAAGCGAATGACGCTTTGGATGCAGAGGCTGAAGCCAAACGATTGAAAGCCATTAGCGCTGCAACAGGTGGGGGTCAGGTTACCATTACGCGTCGTCCCGGTGCGGCCAAGTTACCTGGGCTTTAAACTACCCTGTTTTTTTGAATATTGCGACATTGGACAGGTCGGCGGCCTGATTTAGGCTATTTGACTTTCGCTCAAATTCCGCCTCGGATTTGACGGGCATATCCAGCTCAAAGAAGAAAGTTGATCCCACGCCGAATTCACTAACCACGTCCAGTTGTCCGTTCATGACCCTAATGATCTCCTTGCAAAGAGACAATCCTAGGCCGGTTCCCTCGTGTTCTCGCGTAAGTTCGTTGTCGAGTTGATGGAAGGGTTTGTAAATGTCTTCGACCTGCTCCTTGCGGATACCGACGCCTGTATCTCGCACATAGACGGAAAGACGAAAATTCCCGTCGGGAATAACGGAACCGTTTAACAGCAGATTAATCGAACCATGCGGTGTGAAATGCACGGCATTGCGTAGAATATGGTTGATCACCGTCTCCAACCGATTTTTATCGGCGTATAGATATTGGGGTACCTGCTCTGCGATATGAAGTCCCATGATGACATCGGATCCCGCCGGCAAGCGGTTTGCGTATTTTTTGACCAGTTCATGAGCCAGCTTATGAACATCGAACATTTCCTCATTCAAAACGATGCGGTCATAATTGATCTGGTTGAACTCCATAACCGTTCCCAGAACTTCGAGGAGGTTTTCGCCGCATTGATGAATCATATTTGTGTATTGAGATTGCTGGGGGTCGATATTGGTATGCTTTAACAACGCACTCATTCCAATAATCCCGTTCAGCGGCGTTCTGATTTCGTGGCTTAAGGAAGATAAAAAAGCGGTTCTTTGGCGTTCAGCCTGTTGCACTTTTTTGATATTTTCCTCATCCCGTTTGAACAAACCATGCATACAAATACTGAGATAGGAAGAAATTGTTGTCGCCACAAAACAGGAAAAAACAAGCTGAACAAATTTGGTGATTACGACTGTGTCAGAAAACGCATAGGCAACTGTTCCGAGACCCGAATGCATAGCTGTTTGATAAAACAGAAAGCAGCATACTAATAGCGCAAAAAAACCTGTGATAATTGTCATCCGCCATCCGCTGATGAACCCTGCCAATACAATTGTGAGCGGTAAAAATGGTGCCAAGGAACTCTGGATCCCAGAATTATCAACACTTGCACCCAAATATATTAATGTGGAAAGCGTGGCTGCGAAGCCTAAGCCTGCGATAAAAAACTTTCGATGAAACCGGAAGCTCAAGAAAATCGCCACGATCGCAAAAATGGCGATCATTGGAAGTGCAACATACTCCAAGCGCAGGCCCTCTACAGCCAACAAATAGACGAGATTTGCCAACATTAGCAAAATCAGGACAACCGTCGTGACCATGACGGCCTTGATACGCACGGCATCGCTAGACCGTTCAAAACGACTCATTTTTAATATACGCGCCAACGCCATAGTGAATCACCCAATTGAACTTCCGCTTACTAGGGTGAAATTGCAAACAGCTTGTTAACGTTAACAATTAAGTAACAATTTAAAGTTCTTTTTTTATATTTTTCGCCTATCCCACATTTGGGAAAACGGAATGGATTGCCCGTTGGGCTGAACAATCATGACATGATCCCGGGTCAAATCCCTAGGATGATCGACCCCGCAGGAATGGGCCATCATCTCCACATCGTGGCGCATAGATTTACAATAATTACTGACCCTAACCGCTTTGTTTTCGGGATCGAGCCCGCGCTGCAATCTTTTATCATGGGTCGTAATTCCGGTCGGACAGGTGTTCTTGTTGCATTTTAAGGCCTGAATACACCCCAGAGCAAACATGAAACCCCGGGCTGAATTGACAAAATCAGCCCCGGCGCAAAATGCCCATGTGACTTCGGCCGGTGTGACGAGTTTTCCCGTCGCGATGAGCGCGATACGGTCGCGCAGGCCTCTTTCCCGCAATAGGTCATCCACAGCCGGTAAGCTCTCCCGAATGGTCAAACCCATATTATCAATCAGCGGCATGGGCGCGGCGCCCGTTCCCCCGTCGCCGCCGTCTAGCGTGATAAAATCGGGCGCCGAGGCGAGACCGCGTTTCTTGATCGCTTCGAGGAAATCATTGAAAGGCGCCAAATTTCCGACCACCAGTTTAATGCCCGTAGGCCGCCCGGAAACGCGCCGGATCTGATCAATCAAATCCAGGAGCTCTTCGTGATTTGAGACCTCTACATGGCGGTTCGGCGAAATAGCCGCCTTGCCCACTTCGATGCCTCGGATTTTAGCAATTTCCTCGGTCACTTTGCTGGCCGGCAGAATACCGCCCTTACCTGGCTTGGCCCCTTGGCTGAGCTTGATTTCAATCATTTTTATTTGAGGATTCTCGCACAGACTGCGCAAGCGATCCTCGTCCAGAGTCATATCCTCTTTGCGCACGCCAAATTTTCCCGTTCCAATCTGGAAGACCAGATCGCATCCGCCTTCGAGATGATAAGGGGCGACACCGCCCTCGCCTGTATTCAGCCAGCATCCCGCCAGTTGCGCGCCGTAGGACAAGGCCTGCACGGCAGGCTTGGACATGGAGCCGAAACTCATGGCAGAGATGTTGAAAAAACTATTGGGCTCATAAGGCATTTTCGCGCCGGGGCCGATAATGAAGGCCTTTTTCGGAATATGCTCCCCTTCCTGTTTGGGAAACATACCATTGGCAAAGATAGCCGCACCCGGCGTCAAATTGCGTGTCGATCCAAACGGAACAGTCCCGGAACCATGCTCGCCAACCTCAGTTATCCAGTCGCGTTCGGCGCGGTTAAAGGGCATTTCTTCGCGGTCCATGGCGAAGAAATATTGACGGAAAAACTCTCCCAATGTGGAGAATACCTTTCGGAACCGGCCAATGACGGGATAGTTCCGGCGGACAGCATCTTTGGTCTGGGTCACATCAATGAAGAACAAGACAATGACAACGACCAGCAACAGACCAATGACAAACAAGAACAGAGAGCCCAATATATTCAGCCCGCTTAACGCCATATCCGTAAAATTATCCATCTAGCTCTCCCGGAGAATCTTTCAATCTTAATACGGGTTTGACAGACGAACCGCAAATAACTGTTGAAGACTCTGGCTCGGGGACTCGTAAATCCTGTGTAAAGGGCCTAGATTAGACGTTATGCGCTTTGGCGAACACTTCATGGATGAGCTCAAAACCCGCATCCGTCCTTCGGATGTCATTGGCCGCTATGTGAAACTCAAGCGTCAAGGCCGAGAATTCGCAGGGCTATCCCCCTTTACCAATGAGAAAACACCCAGCTTTTTTGTGAATGATGACAAAGGCTTCTATCATTGCTTTTCGTCGGGCAAGCATGGCGACGTCATTTCCTTTCTGATCGAAGTCGAAGGCCTGTCATTCCCAGAGGCCGTTAGCAAGCTGGCCGCAGAAGCCGGACTGGAATTGCCCAAAACCGATCCGGAAGCGGAAAAGCGCGCCGCGCGCAACAAAGTCGCTGTGAACTGGATGGACGCTGCCCAAACTTTTTTCATGAAATCTTTGCGGCGTGATATGGGATCAGAGGCAAGAGAATATCTCAAGGGCCGCGGCCTGACGGGTGAAGATGCCAACCGGTTCGGCATCGGATTTGCGCCCGACAGCTTTTCTGCGCTACGAGATGAATTGGTTCAACAGGGCGCGAAACTTGAAGTCCTGATCGAAGCGGGTCTCTTGATTGAACCGGACGATAAATCTCGGCAGCCTTGGGACCGATTCCGCAATCGTATCATGTTTCCAATCCGTGACCCCCGCGGCCGGCTTGTCGCTTTTGGCGGGCGCGCCATGGAAAAGGATGCCAAGGCGAAATATCTGAATTCACCTGAGACAAATATCTTTCACAAAGGACGAATGCTTTATCGTTATCCAGAGGCGCGCAAGGCCATCGCCAACCCTCAAAATCCCTCAAGAGGCATGATTGTCGCCGAGGGCTATATGGATGTCATTGCCTTGGCCAAATATGGGTTTGATCACGCCGTGGCCCCGCTAGGTACGGCATTGACCGAAGACCAGTTGGAGCTTCTCTGGCGGGCGGGCCCCGAACCTATTTTATGTTTTGATGGAGATAAAGCCGGGCTTCGCGCGGCCTTTCGATCCGTTGAGCGGGCTTTGCCGCTGTTAAGGCCGGGACAGTCTCTGCGGTTTGCGCTGCTACCAGATGGGCAAGACCCGGATGACTTGCTGCGGGACAAAGGACGCCCGGCGATGGAACAGGTTTTGGAGCGGGCCCTGCCGCTGGTCGACATGCTTTGGCAAAGGGAAGTCGAAGCAGAACCCTTATCCACGCCCGAAGACAAGGCTGGACTGAAAGACCGCCTTTACGCCGCCCTGCGCGAGATAAAACACGACACAGTTCGCGATCTTTACAAGACGAATTTGATCACCCGCTTTAACGATCATTACGGTTTCAAATCGCGGAAAAGCGGCAATTACCGACGCCCGAGCAAGACATATGTGCCCGCAGATCAAAAACTTGCCATGAATGCAGACTCTATTCTGGCCGGTAAAGAGCGGCGCGTCATGGGCGCTATTTTGCAGTGGCCAGAGCTTTTGGCGCATGTGGATGACAGCTTGTTCGCGATATCTTTCGCTGATCCGTCCTTTTCAGCGCTTTTAAGCAGCATTTTATCTTATTGGCGGCAAACAAATACGGTTGAAAAGTCAGAGCTTTATAGCCATATAGAGCGGGACGGATTGGGAAGTACCTTAAAGTCTCTACGGAGGGATCGTCGATTGACGATGGCTGCGATGGGAGGCACCGACGCGAACCTGGATGACCGATTGGCTCTCTGGACTGCAGAAGCCGAAGCCCTATTGGGCACACAACAGGAAGATGACGTCGAAGACACTCGATCCCGCATGGCGGATAAAATCCGCGAAGATAATGCAGAAGGCTTGAAGAAGCTAATGCGGGCTTCGCGACCAAACCGCAAAAACGAGATCAAACCGGTCGCGGATTAACCCTCTGCGAGCCGGTATTTAAGCATTTTTAAGGCTGTCATCCTATGACCGCCTTTTACTGGAGTGACATCGAATGGCTGAAGCCACTGCGACCGACAAGAAAACCACCAAAGACGAGCCTAATACTGCCCCAGGCTCAAACCGTCTCGACCTAGAGAACAAAGACGTCAAGTTGATGTTGGCGAAAGCCAAGCAAAGCGGGCTTCTGACATCCAAGGAACTGAATAAACACATCGATCTCAACGGGATTACGCCCGAGGATATCGAAGTGACGCTAGCGCAATTATCCGATTTGGGAATTTCCGTAATTGAGGAACCCAACGAGGAGGGTATGGGGCCTAAGACTCTCGCTCGTTCAAGGGCCACGACGGTCAAAGGCGGAAATTCCAAAGAGAGCCATGACCGGACTGATGATCCAGTGCGCATGTATCTGCGCGAAATGGGCACAGTTGAACTGTTGTCGCGTGAAGGCGAGATTGCCATTGCTAAGCGGATAGAGGCCGGTCGCGACACCATGATCAAAGGTCTGTGCGAGAGTGCTCTGACCTTTGAAGCCATTATGGTCTGGCGGGAAGAGCTCGCCGAAGGCCGGATTTTACTGCGCGATATCATCGACTTGGACACCACTTATAATCGCTCCATCGGCAATATTCAGGAAGATCGATCCGCCGAAGCTGTCCGCCGCGAGAAAATCGAAAAAGGTGAGATTGAAGCCACCGAAGAAGATATCAAGAAAGCGCGTTCGTTTAACGACCGGACCATCAAAATTGAGCGGGACTACAAAGAAGGCGAGAAACCTCTCGATGATGACGAAGAGGAAGAAGAAGATAAGACAAACCTCTCCATGGCGGCTATGGAAGCGGCCCTGCGTGAGGATGTCATGAACACACTCGACGCCATCGGTGCGGACTTTGCCCGTTTCCGTAAGTTGCAGGACATGCTGATCCGCGCCCGCCTATCGGGCCGGAAAATGCGCAAGCCGCAATTTGAAGAATATGAAAACACGCAAAATCGTATCATTCAAGAGATCAAATCTCTGCAACTCAACAATGCCCGTATTGATGCCCTAATCGAGCAGCTCTACGCCATCAACAAACGCTTTATCTCATTGGAAGGTCGCCTCATGCGTCTGGCCGATGGTAATGGTGTGCCGCGTCACGAATTTCTGGAGGCCTATCTTGGATCTGAGCTAAAGCCGAACTGGCTGGAGGAAATGGCTGGTATATCCGATGCCTGGGACCGTTTCATTAAACGAGAAAAAGTCTCCATTGAGAAAATCCGCAACGAAATCGGTGATCTGGCTCAAGAAACCGGTGTACCGGTCGATGAATTCCGCCGTATTGTACAAACGGTACAAAAAGGTGAGCGCGAAGCCCGCCAGGCTAAGAAGGAAATGGTCGAAGCCAATCTACGTCTGGTTATCTCCATCGCCAAGAAGTACACTAATCGCGGCCTGCAGTTCCTGGATCTGATCCAAGAAGGCAATATCGGCCTGATGAAAGCGGTCGACAAGTTTGAGTATCGCCGAGGCTATAAATTCTCGACCTATGCCACATGGTGGATCCGTCAGGCCATTACCCGCTCAATCGCGGACCAGGCCCGAACCATCCGTATTCCGGTGCATATGATTGAGACGATCAACAAAATTGTCCGGACATCCCGGCAAATCTTGCACGAAATCGGCCGCGAACCGACGCCGGAAGAACTGTCGTCCAAACTCAACATGCCTTTGGAAAAAGTTCGCAAAGTCATGAAGATTGCCAAAGAGCCAATCTCTCTAGAAACGCCGATCGGTGACGAGGAAGACAGCCAGCTGGGTGATTTCATCGAAGACAGCAATGCGATCCTGCCAATCGATGCAGCCATTCAGTCTAATCTGCGCGAGACCACCACACGGGTTCTGGCATCTCTGACGCCCCGCGAAGAACGGGTTCTGCGCATGCGGTTCGGTATTGGCATGAATACAGACCACACGCTCGAAGAAGTGGGTCAGCAATTCTCGGTCACGCGGGAACGTATTCGCCAGATCGAAGCCAAGGCCCTGCGCAAACTCAAGCACCCGAGCCGGTCACGTAAGTTGCGCAGCTTCCTGGATCAGTAAACTCGACCTAAAACGACACCCGTCGTTACGAAATCATTACAAATACGACATACGTCGTATTTGTGCTTGATGGGATGGTATAACATGTGACAAGCCTGTCTCATCAGTAAAGGAGACAAGCATGACCATCAAAAAATCCATCCAGCTCATCAGTGCCACCGTCTTGCTCGCAGGCTTTGCCAGCGGCACAGCCTCTGCCGGTGACAAGAAGGACTGCAACTACAAAAAACACACAACGACGGCCCAGAAAACAGAAACAGCTGTTTCTACCCCATCCGTTGTCCTGCCGGCGACAGCACAAGCAGGCTACTCGGCCATGTCAAAGGCCGAGAAGATGAAAAAGGTCTACACATTCGATGAGGCATTGAGCCTGTGCCAAAAACATGGCGCAACTGACCTTCAAGCCTGTATCGACAAGAAAACCGGCCAAACCCCGAAAAGTTAAACCTCCTCCCGTCTATATGTAACCAGACAAGGTTACGCCCGAAGTTTAACTTAGGCCCGCTCCCCACAGGCGGGCCTTTTACTTGAGGCGCCCGACGGTATAGACTATTCAGGTGCCATGATCCTGAATCCTATCATTCAAAGTCGATATGACGAGCTGCCACCGGCGCTCCCTATCCGCGTCCTTATTCTCGACTGGATAATGGAAACTTTCCTCGATCCGGAACGGCAGCCAAACGTTATTGATCTAGGCTGTGGCGGTATGACTCTAACCTCACGATACCGGGACAAAGGGTTCACAGTGACAGGGGTCGACGCTCGAACTGAACGCCTCGAAAATGCTGACTCGGACGGCATCACTTTTATTCAACAAGATGTCCGCGAAACTGATCTCACCGGTTTTGAAATAATATCCCACCTAGGTCTGTTTTATCATATGACTCTCGAAGATCAGCTCGAAATGTTCAACCGTATTCCCAAAGGCACAGTGACGGTTTTGGAAACGCAAATTTACGAGCCTCATACTGTAACGCCCAAAGGCAAACCTCGCCTAACCCAAGCCAAAGACCGAGGGTATTGGGGCGCTATCTGGAGTGAACCTGGCAATCATCGTTCAACTGCATCCTGGGATAGTGACCATTCTTTCTGGCACACACCAAAATCCCTTTATCGCCTGTTCCGGCGCACCGGTTTTAGAGCAGCCATGCCGGTTGAGCCCCGCTTTATGTCCATGTACGCCTCCCGGGGCTATTACGTCTTGTTTAAATAAACGGCTCATTTGTCATGACACGTATGACACGCTGTCAGACACGGTTTCTCTTGCTTTATCTCGCGCCTCCTCGCAGGTTTTGGAAATGTGGAGGACACTATGAAGAAAACTGAAAAAATAGAGATTAGACTCTCTCACGAAGATAAAGAGCGTTTGAATAGTATCGCTGAACGTGAAGGTCGCACTATCAGCCAAATTGTTCGGGGTTTAATCGACAAATATATGGATTTGAACTC
>CALDSY010000045.1 GCA_937924355.1 uncultured Caulobacterales bacterium | reverse complement strand
AATTGAGCGGTATTCTGGCATTCAGTCTGTCGGCGTTACCTGCACTTTTCTTATTATTTTATCTGTTGCAATATGGATTTTAGAGAACTGAAATTGCTCCTTTCAACACGCGCTATTTCCTTTGAACCCGCCCGGATAATCCCTATATAGTCTACACAAACATACCGGAGGGTCGCCACATGGGCAAAGAGTTGTTGAACTGGGAAAATGGACGCTGGATCGGGCAGACGCTCGAAGTTGAAAACGGTGTCTGCGCGGTTCCCGGCAAGCCCGAAGATGGGACGCTCGAATATACGGATGAGGTAAAAAAGGCGACGGACCACCTCTACGAAGAAGTCAGTGATTTTATCCCGGAGTTTGAATGGCCCGCTTATGCGCCGCTTGTCCATGCCATCAACACGCTCAAGAAAGAGAAAAACGCCGTTATCTTGGCCCACAACTATATGACGCCGGATATTTTCTCTTTGGTAGGCGATTATCGCGGTGACAGCCTTGGGCTTGCGATCGAAGCCACCAAGACGGATGCCGATATGATCGTGCAAGGCGGCGTGCACTTTATGGCAGAAACCTCCAAAATCCTCTGCCCGGACAAGAAGGTTTTCATTCCGTCCATGCGGGCGGGCTGTTCCCTGGCCTCATCTATCACGGGCGATGATGTGCGCCTGATCAAAGAGCGCTACCCTGGTATCCCGGTCGTGACCTATGTGAACACATCTGCCGATGTGAAAGCCGAAAGCGATATCTGCTGTACTTCCTCCAATGCGGTGGCCGTCGTCGAACACATCGCCAAAGAACGCGGCGTCAACAAAGTCATTATGATCCCCGATGAATATCTGGCCAAAAACGTCGCCAAACAAACCGACATTCAGGTCATTGCCTGGCATGGACGCTGTGAAGTGCATGCCCGTTTCTCAGCGCAGGACATTGCCGATATGCGCGCCGCAAACCCTGATGTTGTCGTCCTAGCGCATCCGGAATGCCCGCCAGAAGTGGTCGCCGCCAGTGATTTCACTGGCTCCACCAAAGCCATGAGCGATTACGTTTCTGACAATAAGCCAGGCAAGGTTATCCTGCTGACGGAATGTTCCATGTCCGATAATGTAGCCATGGCGAATCCGGAAACAGATTTTGTGCGGCCCTGTAATCTCTGCCCGCATATGAAACGCATCACGCTTGAGAATATTTATGAGTGCCTGAAAAACGAGACCAATGAAGTGCTCGTGGACGAAGAGACCCGTAAGCGCGCCTATGACGCCGTCATGCGCATGATCAATGTGAAGTTTGATCCCGTCAAAGGGCATTTCGATCCCAACGCCAAAGAGAAATTTATCAAGGTGATTTAAGCGTGGGAAAAGTCGGGTTTAGATTGCTATTTGTTTTATGCGCGGCGTTGGCAGGTATTTCTCATACATCGGCCCAAGACATTATGATCGAACTGACACCCGGCTTATATGAGTTCTCTGAAACAAAATGGTATTCCCATCACGGTGATACAGAAATCTATGAACAGTGCAAATCTGTCAATTCGGAAACCAAAGTTAGTGTGAAAGAAAAGCTCAACACTCATTTTGGCGCAGATTGCGAGGTTTCGAATATGTCCCAAACAAAAGACAATGCCACAGCTAATTTCATATGTCGTGATTTGAAAACCGGACGGCCCATCTTGGGAGACTTAACGGTCTCCTATGGGTTGGATTATTATTCGGCTTCACTCAGTTATAATTTCTTTCGTAGTATTATGGGTGAGAAGCAGAGATTCGAAGTATTCGCATACAACGCTGGTCCGTGCAGTTAAGGCTCGCCCTCGATAAATAGGACAAGAAAAATGCCCACTTACAAAATCAATCTCGCCGAAAAGCTGGCCTTATTCGACACCCATTGGGACCCGAAAGTCGTGGCCAGTTATAATGAGAACGACGTCATGGTCGTGAAGTTCCAGGGGAAATTTCCCTTTCACAAACATGATAATTCCGATGATTTTTTCCTCGTATTGGAGGGCGAAGTCACCATGGCTTACGAAGGGCATGACGATGTCACCTTTGGTCCCGGCGAAATGGTCATTGTGCCCAAAGGCGTGGTCCACAGCCCGCGCGCAGAGCATGAGGCCAAGGTCTTGTTGATTGAGCCTAAGGGCGAACCTAATACGGGAGATAGCGGGCTCGAGGCCGCGGCAAAAGACGCGATCTAGCGGTATCGTTACCTAAGTCATTGACCGCACTTGCGAGCCCTGCCAAAGGCGCATCTATGCCGGGCAAGTCTGATCCCATATCAAAACCTCCATTGACGGGTCTCGCCTATTGGTCGGCGGCGATTTTTCTTGTCTTTATTTGGGGCTCAGCGTTCAACCTCATTGAGATTGCCATCCGGCATGTGGAGGTAACCTGGCTTGTTTCATTTCGCCTGTTTATCGGGGCGGTTTGCTTAGGCGCACTCGCCTTAATGACAGGCCGAAAGTTTCCACCCTTTAAAGACACACGCTGGCTTTGGTATCTGGTTCTGGGCATGACCGGCATGACTTTCCCGTTTCTTTTGACGGCTGAAGGTCAAAAAGAAATCGACAGCGGAGTCTCGGCGATTTTGGTCGGCGTTATGCCACTGATGACCATTGTGCTCGCGCATTTTTCTAAAATGGAACAACTCACATGGCGCAAGCTTATTGGCTTTGCTATCGGGCTAATCGGGACATTCATTTTGTTTATGCCAGAAGACTTCGGTTTGAAACTGGTGGAAGAATGGCGATCCCAAACCCGTGTTCTGGGGGCAGCCTTCTTCTATGCTATCACCACCGTGTTGGCCAAAAAAGCACCGGATACCGACCCGCTGGTTGGCGCGGTGATCATGACCCTGTGGGGCGCGGCCATCGCCACAGCTATCGCGCTGCTTTCAGATCCAGTTCCGGGCGCTATTGCACGCGAGGGATGGATCACGATCGCCGCACTCGCGCTCGGCTCTTCTGGTATCGCGACAGCTGTCTATCTCTCGGTGATTGACCGGAACGGCCCGACGGAGCTTGCCAAGATCAACTATTTCCCGCCTTTTGTGGCGGTTCTGCTGGGCGTCGTTTGGCTCGGCGAGCCGTTTACATGGCGTATTGGTGTAGCCTTCGCCATCATCATGTTTGGGGTTTGGTTCGCAAAGGGGAAGGCTAGTCCTGCAATCCCTTCAGAGCCGCAAACGGATTAGAGCTATCGTCCTCAGGCGCTTCTTCTTGATCTGGAAATATCAGCCCATGATTAAGAGGGCCATGGCCCTGCCCCAGTTTAGGTGCTGAACGGATCGCCTCAAAAACAAATTCTCGGGCTGTGTTCACCGCCTCATCGAGCGGCACGCCGAGAGCCATATTGGCGGCAATGGCGCTGGCGAGCGTGCACCCCGTACCGTGTGTATGTTTGGAGCGAATACGCGGCGCGGTCATCATGGCGTTTTCGTCGTCTGACACCAAAACATCAACGACCATTTTCCCCTCCAGATGGCCGCCTTTCATGACGGCGGCGTAAGCGCCCATGTCCAAAAGCTTGGCCCCGGCTTTACCCAGATCATCCACATCCTCAATCTTCATACCGGTCAGGATTTCCGCCTCGGGTACATTAGGGGTGATCACATCACAAAGCGGGATCAGTTTCTCTTTTAGGGCTTTGATCGCGCCGTCTTCGAGAAGCTTGTCGCCGCTGGTCGCCACCATGACCGGGTCTAGCACCACATAGGCGTCCTGGTCTTCTATGGCTTCGGCGACCGTCTCGATGATGGCCTGATTAGCCAGCATGCCGATCTTGATCACATCTGCCCCGATATCGGAGAGCACGCTGTCAATCTGCGCTTTGACCATATCCGGAGACAGGGCTTCGACCTTTTGCACGCCCACTGTATTCTGAGCGGTGATCGCCGTAATGGCCGTCGCTGAATAAGCCCCAAAAGCGGCGCAGGTCTTTATATCGGCCTGTATTCCAGCCCCGCCGCCAGAATCTGATCCGGCGATAATAAGAACGCGTCCTGTAGATAAGGTCACGGTTTTATCTCCATTTCGCGGCCTTCGACTGATTTGAATTCGCGCTTAGATCCTTCAACGTCCTCGTCTAACCAATCCTCTTCGCTTAGATCGAACTCTTCAATCAGTTTTTCACGGATTATAATATTAGAGCTACGAACCCAGCGCGGAATTAGAAATAATTCCACGATTTTTATTAGAATAAAAACAAGGAGGATCCACGCCGATAATTGAGGAAAAATCATCGCTACCCCGAAAAGACAAACCATTGTGACGGCGTAGACGACGGCGACAACATAGCGACGCATATAGAACCAATGCCCGGCCACCCTCCCCAAGAATAACCAAAACAAATAGGCTTCGAAGAGTTTTCGCTTCTCATAGCCATAGTGCCGTTCGAAAGTTAGTTTTCGTCCGATCCGCGAGGTTCGATTTACAATCAATCTACGCCGAGAGGATAGCATCCCACACCTTTAACGCTTGCGCCGTTTCCTGGACGTCGTGGACACGAACAATGGCCGCCCCGTGAGACGCGCCCCAGAGGGCTGTGGCCAGTGACCCGCCCAATCTCTGATCCACCTTGGAACCGTCAATCTTGTTGATATAGCTCTTGCGCGATGCGCCCAATAGCAGCGGGCAGCCGATATCCTCAAAGGATTTGAGTTGCTTTAAAATGGCCAGATTGTCTTGGAGACGTTTGCCAAAACCGATACCCGGATCAATGGTGATATTGTCTTTCTTCACGCCGGAGGCAACAGCAACAGCGACGCGGGTCGCGAGCCATAATTTGATCTCCGCAACCGTGTCCTGATAATGAGGGTCGTCTTGCATGGTTTCCGGAGCGCCCTGCGCGTGCATCAGAATAAGGGGGCAATCCAGCTTAACTGCCATATCGATCGCATCATCAGCATAGGTCAGAGCCGACACATCGTTCCAGATATGAGCGCCTGCCTTAATAGCCTTTTG
>CALDSY010000044.1 GCA_937924355.1 uncultured Caulobacterales bacterium | reverse complement strand
TGACCCGTTTCACTGTCGCTATCGAAAAATTGTATACTTTAGCCATCCAATCAAGCGATAGGGGCTGGATACTTGAACCTGGGCATTGTCCGTCGTCATATAATTTGTCACAGATTTAGGTCTGGGCTAAGAGAGACTCTGCTCACCACTTTTGTTGATATTATGCGACGGCTTTGCGGTATTGCAAGCGTCGATGCTCGATTGTCTTTTGTTTGATCCTTTCTCTTTTGTTGATGATTGATTGTGCCCGGCCGAAGTAGACATCAGCCGGAGTGACGTTGTTGAGGCTCTCGTGGTAACGGTGATGATTATAACCAAAATCATCTAATTTGAAATAAAAACTGAATGTCCCAAAATCGCCTCATGTAAGACACTGATCTATGCAAAACGGCCCCCCGTTAAGGGAGGCCGTCCAACCAACAACAATGTGGAGAGGGGAGGGCTTCCTAAGCCGCTGTTGGTTTGTGTGCCAGACGTTTTAAGAAAGGGGCCAGTAGGGGGTCCAGGCCGCCTGTCTTGTCCAGCTCAAACATATCCATGGCGCCGCCCACATGGGTCTCGCCGATGAAGATCTGAGGCACGGTTCGTCCGCCATTAGAGCGCGCGATCATCTCGTCCCATTTCTCGGGATTTTCGATCACTTCATATTCGGTAAACTCAACACCCTTGCGGCGCAGCAGGGCTTTGGCCTGCTTACAATAAGGGCAGTAGTCTTTGGTATAGAGAACGATTTCGCTCATCAGAGTCTCCTTATCTTCCTAGATTAAATATTGCCGCCGCCCCACAGGACTGAAAATTTTTCACAGTGGATCAGGACGGAATTGAAATTGGCGATGTTAACATCGGCCGGCACCACATATTCCTGCGCGCCTTTATTGGATTTCACAAAACCCAGCAGGACGGAACCCTGTGTGGCATTGCGGCCCGAAGCGTTATCAATGGATGTGGGCGATAAGAAAACTTTCAGGTCAGGCCCGTTGGACGCTTTGAAATTGTCGGCGAAGCGAATGATGGTCTGGCCGTCCCGTTCAAAGACGTCATAGCTGCCTTTCAGGGTTTTGTTCTTGCGGACAAAGTCGCCTTTGACGGTCTTGTCGGCCATCACCTGTGTGACGGTATGATTGTCCGGGCTGGCGGCATAAGCATTTCCGGCCAATGTGCAAACCGCGCCAAATGTGAGAGCGGAATAAATGACAGCGCTGGTGGCGGCGGTCTTGATATAGTTTGTAGCTTTCATTGTCTCTTTCCTTATTATTAACCAATCGGTCAATTATGGTTTAAATTTTTTCGCCGATCCTTTGAGGGCCTGTTTAGGGGCTCTTGTGATTGGCGTGATTATGTCTATATTCAAACTTGACCAGTTAGTCAACAATGTTGTAATAACGTTTCTGTGACCCAGAGAGAAGAGATGATTTATGGCCCGACATCGCGAATTTGACGAAGACAAAGTCTTAGACGCCCTGCGCGACGTCTTTTGGCAATATGGCTATGACGGGGCCTCTTATGCCCAGATCATGGCGGCCACCGGTCTGCAAAAGGGGAGTCTGTACGCGGCCTTTGGCGATAAAAAGGCCCTCTATCACAAAGCCATTGCCCGCTATGATGGCGACGCGGTGAGCGGCGCCGTAAAAATGCTCAAAGACGACACACTGTCCGGCGAACAACGGATCAGCCGGCTTATGGATGCTTTGATCAAAGACGCTGAAACCCCGCAAGGGCGCTGGGGCTGCCTCTTATGTAATGCCGCGACAGATATGTCGCCCTTTGATTCAGAAATCGAAGATAAAGTGATGGCCATAAAGCAAAGGGTGAAATCAGCTATTAAAACAGCCCTGAAAACCACATCCAATCCCAACGCGACCGAGTTGGTCTGGGCCGCTTATTTTGGCGGGCGTATCCTCATTAAGGCCGGCGCGACCAAGGCCACCTTACGGGCGCTCAAGAAACAGGTTTTGTCCGTCATCGCATAAGGGATCGATGTCGCGCATCTTTGTTCTTTCATTTTTAACACAAATCACTTTAAGACCCTCTCGAATTCAACGCTAGAGGGAGGGCCACATGGCCGATTTTTTCGCGCAATTTTTTGATTTCAGCATCCTTTTCACCATGGAGGGGCTGTTTACGCTTTTCATGCTCGTGCTGTTGCAGGCTGTCTTGGGTTTTGACAATCTGCTTTATATTGCCATCGAAAGTAACAAAGTCGGAAACGAAGCCGATGCCAAAAAGGTTCGCACATGGGGTATCGCTATCGCTGTTATCCTGCGGATTGTCTTGCTCATTATGATTGTCGCTTTGTTCGACGTCATGGCCAGATATTACTTCAATATTGACCTGGGCAACTTCATCAAAGGCAAGTTTACCGTACAGGCGGTGATTACGCTTTTGGGCGGCGCCTTTATTATTTACACGGCCATCAAAGAGATTAATCACATGCTCGCCGTTGAACATATCGAACACTCCGAAGGCTCAGGGCGGCGAACTGTCGGCAAGGCCATTGCCTTTATTGTGATGATGAACCTGGTCTTCTCTTTTGACTCTATTCTGTCGGCCATGGCCATTGCCAGCGTGCCGCCAGAGGTTGAAGGGGGCCAGACCACTTATCACGTTACGTTAATGGCCATCGCCATTGTTTTGTCCGGCGTGGCCATGATCTTGCTGGCGGATTATGTGACAGAGTTTTTGAAGAAAAACCGTATGTACCAGATTTTAGGGCTGTTCATTCTATTGCTGGTTGGTGTTTTGCTGGTCACGGAAGGCGCGCATCTGGCCCACCTTAAGCTCTTTGGCTATGAGATTCAGGCCATGTCCAAGCCGACCTTCTATCTGGTTATTGGCGTATTGGTGGTCACGGATATCATCTCCAGTAAATATCAAAAACGCCTCTGGGCCCAAAAAGAAGCCGAGATCCTTGGCGATCACCCAGAGACGGACGGTCTGGACGCGGTCAACAAAGCCATGGGTAAATCAACCCATTAGGCTATCCGTAGAAAAGTGTTTCAATCGGGCCGGGTTTCCGGCCCTTTTT
>CALDSY010000043.1 GCA_937924355.1 uncultured Caulobacterales bacterium | reverse complement strand
CCCAGAACACCGCCGGCAACTGCGCCGATAGCTGCGCCAAGGAGGCGGCTGCCGTCATTGCTTTGATGACGATGGTGGTAACCATTATCATGGGCCGAGGCCGTAATAGGGGCTGCTGCCATAAGGGCCGCTGCGCCGAGTACATATCCAATTTTAAACTTCATAAGGTTTCTCCTAGAAACAATTTTAAACCGACAGGCGCGCGTCCCCAGCCCTCCTGTATGTCCGCAATTGTTAATATGCATTAACCTTTCAAAGAAATCAAAGACTTGAGTCACATAAAAAAAGCGGCCTTCAAGGCCGCTTTGATCAGAATTATGCGCTAAAAACTAGCACTTAACCTTATTGCCCCAGCTGTCATAACGGACATTGCTACCTGAGTAGCAATAGACGCCGCCGCCAGTGTGGCCGGCTGGTGCCATGCCGCGCAGACCACCGCCAGCAAGACCACCGCCTACGACGTTCGGGCCTGTGCCGCCGATAACGACATTACCGACAGGCTGCGTAACTGTCTGTGGCTGCATGGTTGTTACCTGCTTTTGCACGGTAACAGGCTTCATCACAGTTTGTGGCTGCATTTCGGTTACAGATCTCATGACTGTTTCAGTCTTGTACTCTGTGTGCGGCTGCATCTCTGTGTGCGGCTGCATTTCCGTATGAGGCTGCATTTCCGTATGAGGTTGCATCTCGGTGTGAGGCTGCATCTCAGTTGTGCGCTGCAGTTCAGTCGTGCGTTGCATCTCTGTGTGAGGCTGCATTTCTGTATGCGGCTGCATTTCTGTTGCGCGCTGCATTTCAGTGTGCGGCTGCATTTCTGTATGCGGCTGCATTTCTGTCGCGCGTTCCATGTCTGTATAAGATTCGTAATCTGTGTAAGATTCGAAATCTGTGTAAGTCTGAACTTCCGTATGCGGCTGCATTTCGATGAATTCTTTCATCACAGTCACAGGTTTCATGACTTTGACTTCTTTCATCACGGTCACTTCTTTGGTCTTTGTGATCGGACGCTGTTTTGTCACTGGACGCTGCTTGGTAACAGGCTTCACGACTTCAACCGGCTTCATGACGGTAACAGGCTTCATCGTTTGAACCGGTTTCATCACTTCAACAGGTTTCATAACTGTCACAGGCTTCATCGTCTGGACCGGTTTCATAACCTCTACAGGCTTCATCACTTCAACCGGCTTCATTGTCTGGACCGGCTTCATGACGGTAACAGGCTTCATAGTTTGAACCGGCTTCATTGTCTGGACCGGCTTCATGACTGTCACAGCACGCTGCACAGCTTCAGGTTTCTGTACAGTTACAGGAACCATTTGTGTGTGTGGCTGCATCTCTGTAACGGCCTGAGTCGTTGTCACTGGACGGTGAACTGTAACAGTTCTGTACGCAGGCGCTGTTGTCACGCTTTGTTGAACGTAACCACCGCCGTGCATCGTCGGTGCTGGCATGGGTGGAGGCGCTGTAACGTATCCGCCGCCATGAGAAACGCCACCATGAGATACGGCACCGCCATGAGCGTAGCCGCCGCTGTGATGACCGTATGATCCATAACGTGAAGCCCCGCCGTAAGCAGATCCGCCGTGATGACCAGCGTGGCCACCATATTGACCGCCGTATTGTCCACCATATTGACCCCCGCTGTGGCCGTAACGTGAAGAACCAGACAATTTATGTCCGATACCAGCACCAAGCAGTCCGCCGACAACGGCGCCAACGGCTGTACCTTCTTGCTGGACGTCGCCTGCGGCTAGATTTGAGCCCAAGGCTCCTCCGATACCGGCCCCGATAACTGCACCCAGGGCTTCCTCAGTATCAATGCCCGAGAACTGGGCATGTGCTGTCGTAGGTACGACAAGCAGTGCTGCCGCGGCAGCGCTTAACATGTAACGTTTCATGGCAATTTAGCTCCTATTCGCCTAACATTTACTCTAGGGTATGCAATTTGCATGCCAGTATTTTTATTATATAAATCGGTTCCCCCGATCCCTTCCGATATCATGAAGCCCCTAAAAAAGTATGTAAATGACGTTATACAGTTGAACGAAAAAAGCCCGGCTAAGCCGGGCTAAATTCATTTGAGAGGGGAATAATTCTACCGTTTGGTTTTGTAGTAGTAATTATCTCGCCGATAATCGCGGTAGTTACTGTCATAGTAGCGATCATTAGTTCTGTACCGAATTCGGTCATAATCGCGGTAGCTCAGACCTTTTTTCACATATCTGAGCTCGCGCTTTAAATGGTCCAGCTCGTCGCCGATTCGGCGCAGACGGCGATCCAGGTCGCGATCATAGCGGACATAACGACGCTTATCGATCAGATATTCGCGTTCACGGCGCAGCTCTTCCATTTCCCATTTGATACGGTCTTTCAGCGTTTCATTCCGGCGCCAATCACGATGACGGTTGCTGAAACCCCAGCGGGAACCTTGATTTCTGTGGCCGTAGACATGGGGGTTGCCTCGGGCGACGCCGCGTGGATTGGGTCCTGATCGACCATAACCATAGCTGCTACCGGTGCGGTATGTATCGCGGCGGTAATTGGTATTATTATACCCGTAGCTGCCTCGGCGGTCATAGCTATTGGTCCGGCGATATGGGTTCCTGCAGTCTTTGTCTGCGATAGCCGCGCCCGCAAGGGCTCCGACAGCTGCACCAATGGCTGCGCCTTCGGTTCGGTCGCCTCGACCCGCCACTTCACGTCCGGCAACACCGCCGGCAACTGCGCCCACAAGACCGCCGATCAACTGACCTTCACGGTCGGCTTCTTTACAATCCTGATAACGGTGTGATTTAGCCGGGTCGGCGTATGAAGTTGTCGGGAGTCCGACAGTCGCCGCGGCCAATAAGAGGGCGGCCATAGTGTTTTTACGAGAGAACGTTATTTTCATTGTTAGCTCCTTTGGTCTCTCGGATCGGCCTTTCCAATCCGTATAGGAGCTATCTAGGGAATCGTCTCTGAAGCAAGTCTGAGACTTTGGTTCATATTCGGTTCAGGAAGATGATCCGGATCAAGCTTTCAATCCCTGTTGGCCTAAAAATGCCGTGATTTCGTCAAGCGCCTGATGGGCTTCCGGTAGCATTTCGTCAAAAATATGCCAGACGTGACAGAGATGGGACCAGCTTTGCAGCATGGCCTCGGAACCTGATTCTTGGGCTTTCGCAACATATCTAACGCTATCGTCGAATACCATTTCATGTGCGCTGGCATGTAACAGAGTAGGGGGCAGTCCCGATAAATCCCCTCGTACTGGCGAGATAACCGGGTCTTTTGGCCGAACTTTCAGGCGACTCCAGGATAACCAAGCCAGGACAGGCGTAGGTATTTTCATCACCGGTCTCACCAAAGGCTGCAACATGAGGTCGGTTTCAAAGTTGTTGCGCAGGGACGGGCTGGTATAAACACTGTCAGTGAGCGCTGACAGTCCAACTATGGCGTCAGCCGGTCTAACTTTATTGTCCCGGGCCCATTGCGCCATAACAAGGGTGAGATTGCCTCCGGCCGAATCGCCCATAATGGCCAGCTTATCGACGGGACCCGGACCATTCGGTCCATTCTCGACGATCCAGCGATAGGCGTATTGGCAGTCTTCAACACTGGCGAGTCGGCTATTTTCCGGCATGAGGCGATAATTGGGCGCAAAGACAGCACACCCAGTTTTCTGAGATAGATTGCTCGTGATGGTTCGGTGACTGATAGCGCTGCCGACCGTAAAAGCGCCGCCATGTATATAGAGTATGCGCCGGTCGGGGTTAGCGCCTTTGGCTAGGGCCCATTCGCCGGCAACTCTTTGCCCGGCAAATTCGGCTGTATCGGGGCGAAATTCGACGCCGAATTCCCTGTTTAGCCCATTGCTCTCAAAGCGTTCGCGCTTGGCTCTTAGCTTGTCCATCATGGAACCGCCGCCGCCAGCAGGTTTGAGGAAATTCTCTTCGAGATAGGCTTTGACGGCCTTGGCACCGTCCGAATTTGGGTCGGTTTCAAACGTTACCGGCCAGTCCCGGTCATATTTCCTCAGGCTTTCGCCCATGAGTGCAAATTTGGTGAATAGCATAGGCCTAGTTTCCTGTCTGGCCGCGATGGCGCAGTTTATGATCTGCCAAGACACAAGCCAGCATGGCCTCGGCGACCGGTACCGCCCGTATGCCAACACAAGGATCGTGACGGCCCTTGGTGCGCACATCAATCTCATCACCCTTACTGTTGATGGACTGGACTTCGGTGAGAATAGAGGAGGTGGGTTTGATAGCCATACGGGCGATAATCGTGTCGCCATTGGAAATCCCGCCTAAAATCCCGCCGGAATTGTTGGAGAGGAATTCGGGCTTGCCGCCGCTCATCCGCATTTCGTCGGCATTCTCCACGCCCGTATAGCCCGCCGAGGCGAAGCCCGCACCGATTTCCACGCCTTTGGCCGCGTTGATGGACATAAGGCCCGAGGCAATGTCGCTATCCAGTTTCCCGTAAACCGGCGCGCCCCAACCAGCAGGCACGCCGCGGGCTTGGACTTCGACGATGGCCCCAACTGAGTTCCCGGATTTACGAACATTATCGAGGTAACCTTCCCAATCCTTTGCGGCTTTGGCGTCCGGACACCAGAATGGATTCTGGCTGACTTGGTCCCAATCCCATTGATCGCCGTCTATCAAGGATGTGCCGATCTGCGTGACGGCCCCTCTTATTATGATGTCGTCTCCCAGAATTTTTCGGGCGATCGCCCCGGCTGCCACGCGGTTAGCAGTTTCACGGGCGCTGGAGCGGCCGCCGCCCCGGTAATCCCGAATGCCGTATTTTGCATCATAGGTGAAATCGGCGTGACCTGGGCGGTAGCGGTCTTTGATTTCGGAATAATCTTTGGACCGTTGATCCTTGTTCTCAATCAACAGGCTGATGGGCGTGCCGGTGGTTTTGCCTTCAAAGACACCCGACAGGATTTTGACCTGATCCGGTTCTTTACGCTGGGTGACGAAACGGCTCGTGCCGGGTTTGCGCGCATCCATAAAGGGCTGGATATCGGCTTCGGACAGTCCAATACCGGGCGGGCAGCCATCCACGACGCAGCCGATGGCCGGGCCGTGACTTTCGCCCCAGGTTGTAAATCTGAATAAATGTCCAAATGAGTTATGTGACATCCGGGCGTTCTATACGGACGTCATTACGGTTACCAGTTTTTTTTAAAAAGCCCTCGATCCCGCCTGTACGCGAAACGCTTTGGGGGCAGGCGGGATCAAGGTTTCATATGCAGACTTTGCCTGCATAAACGCCTGTACATTGCCGTAGGGACTATCGGGGTGGAAAAACTTGGCCTTTTTACGCCAGGCATTACGGATTTCCGCCTCTCTGGCGGCCATATTCAATCCCAATGTCATTAATGCGTCCTGACGTGTCACCCAAAAACTCCCCTAAAAGCATTTACTTGACTGTAAACAGCTTTATCAGGATCTCTTGAAGCCTATCAAAGTTAACAAGCTACTGATGAACATGGTTAACGCCATGATAATGAGATGAAATATGAGTAAATCTGTGATTCCGCCGACGCCGGGCCGAAAGGATTACACCGAAGATGCGCTTTATCGTATCCAGGCCGAGAAAAACGCCGAGCCGATATTTCATCGTGATGATCCTTTTATCTTGTTTGGTGAATGGATGGCAGATGCCCGAAATTTGGAGGTCAATGACAGCAACGCAATGGCACTGGCCACGGTCGATCCGTCAGGGGACCCGGATGTACGTATGGTTTTGCTCAAAAGTTTTGATGAGCGGGGTTTTGTCTTTTACACAAATAATGAAAGCGAAAAGGGGAAGCAGCTCTACCATAATCAAACAGCGGCCTTGTGTTTTCACTGGAAATCATTGCGCCGCCAGGTTCGTGTGAGAGGATCTGCAGTTCCGGTCAGCGAAGCTGAGTCAGATGCCTATTTTCATAGTCGTGCCATTGGTTCCCAAATCGGGGCTGCGGCATCTGATCAGTCGCGACCTCTCGAAAGCCGAGAGTTTTTGGAGAGCCGTATTCGTGATCTAGAACACCAGCATAAAGATGAGACCGTTATTCCTAGACCACCGCATTGGGGTGGTTGGCGTGTCATCCCGGATAGTATCGAGTTTTGGCGGGATCGTCCTTTTCGGCTCCACGATCGTATGTTGTTTTCCGGCAAAGATGGAGCCTGGCAAAAATCAAGGCTTTTTCCGTAAGGAATTCTGATATAGGGAAATGTCATGGGCGGAGCTTTTGTTACAATCTTCATTATAATTATTGTCTTGAACGCGCTTAGCGCGGCCGGAGAAAAGAAGCTCAAAAAAGGCACAAAAACCTACCGCGCCAAAACTGGCACTGGCGGATCGCGCAGCCCTTGGGGCGATACTTCCGGGGAAACCAGCGCTCAACGATCATCGGAACAACGTCAAAACGTCTCTTTTAAAAAGGGCATGCAGCAGGCGGCTGCCCGAGAGTCGCAGCGGCGGATGAAAAACCTGCTCGAAGACCGGCGCGAGGAAATGGCCTCTCGCCGCAAAGACCCTGCCGATCAAAATCGCAGACGGATGTCGGGATGGGGCGAACGGGAACGCCGAGGTATTCTGTCGGTTTCAAATGTTTTATTGGCGGCGACGGCAATTATCGTGCTTCTATATATATTCCAGTGATAAGAGAGATTATGCATGTCGGCGGATAACGAAACTCTGAACCCTGAAACTCCTGAAAGTGAAGAGAATACAAATGTTACCCTTCGGGAGGTGACGCCATTTAAAAAGCGCCAAAAACTGCGACAGTTGGTCCGAAAACTGGCCATCGCCTTTGCGATCATTGGACCGTTGATTTTTGTCATTGCGGCCCTTGGCTATCGCTCTGGCATATTAGATCTAGGGACATCTCTGGGAACCCTATCCCGCAATGTGGGGCCAAAGGTTTTGATGCTCGGCATGGTCGTCAGTCTGGCATCTATAGTGCTGAGCTGGCTAATTCAGCCCCGCAAAGGCTTGATCATTTCCTTGATCGCTCTTTTTATTCCGGTTTTCGGATTGTTTAAACTGGCTAATATTCGCAATACTGTCAGTAGCCTGCCATTTATCCATGACATTACAACGGACCCGGAAAATCCGCCCGCTTTCACCGATGCGATTGTCAGCGTCCGTAATAAAGTCAAACGCGTCAACACGTTGGAATATCTCGAGAAAAAAGACAAAGAAGGCGGCACATTGATTTCCGTGCTCCAATCCAAACACTATCCCGAGATCAGACCTGTCCGGCGCTCTGAAACCCCTGACGTGGTTTACAAAGAGGCCGAAGCGCTCGTGAAAACCATGGGTTGGGAGATTGTTACGCTAGACGCAGAAGGCGGGGTTATCGAGGCAACAGACACGACGTTCTGGTATGGATTTAAGGATGACGTGATCATCCGCATCCAGCCCTCAAAAAACGGTGGCTCCTTGGTAGATATGCGATCGGTTAGCCGGGTCGGAGGATCCGATCTGGGGGCCAATGCTGCCCGGCTCAATAAACTGATTGCCGGGCTGAGCAAATAAACCCTAGCTCTTCTTTTTGCTCGGCGCTGTGCCAAGCATTTTACAAACCACACCCAGCATGACTTCGTCAGCGCCGCCGCCAATAGAGGCCAGGCGACCATCTCTGAAGCGTCGCGCCATAAGCGTTTCGTCCATATAACCCATCCCGCCCCAATATTGTAGACAGGTATCGGTGACTTCGCGCATCAAGCGGCCAGACTTGATTTTCAGCATGGAAACCAGCTTGGTGATGCTTTTGCCGTCCGCGTATTGGTGAACACATTTCTCCATCAGGGCCCGGTAAAGTTCGATTTCGATCTGCAACTCAGCCAGACGATAATGGACGACCTGATTGTCCAGGATCGGTTTGCCAAAGACTTCACGTTGCCGCGTATATTCGATTGTATCGTCAATACAGGCTTGCAGGCCGGATACTGTTGATACCACCGCCCAGAGCCGTTCTTCTTCAAATTGTTGCATCTGATACATAAATCCGGCGCCTTCCTGGCCGATCAAATTGCGCTGGGGGACGCGGACATCGTCAAAGAAAATCTGCCCGGTATCGGACGCGTGATTGCCAATCTTTTCCAGTTTCTTGGCGCGTTCCACACCCGGCGTATCCATAGGAATGACGATCAGGCTTTTATTAGAATGGCGGTGTTCGCCGCTCGTATTACACAGCGCCACCATGAAATCCGCTTGCCAACTATTGGTGATCCACATTTTACCGCCATTGATGATGTAGTCGTCACCGTCCTTTTTTGCCGTGGTCTTTATATTGGCAACGTCTGATCCCGCGCTGGGTTCGGAGACGCCAATACAGGCGACTTTTTCTCCGGCGATGGCGGGGCGGAGGAATTCCTCGCAAAGCTCTTCACTGCCATATCGGGCCAGGGCCGGCGTCGCCATATCTGTCTGCACACCGATGGCCATGGGAATCGCGGCGCAGTTAATGTCGCCTAACGCCTCAACGGCCGCCAGTTGGTATGTGTAGTCCAGGCCCATGCCTCCATATTTTTCGGGCTTCTGGATGCCCAAAAGGCCAGCGTCCCCGAGTTTTTTGAAGACTTCATGGGCCGGAAAAATCCGAGCGCGTTCCCATTCATCCACATATGGGTTGATGTCTTTTTCGATGATCTTGCGCATCGTGCGCTGAATTTCGTGGTGGGTATCTGTATACAGGTCCATGATGTCTCCTTGTTATTTGCATCATATGCAAATTTTTGCCTATGGGTAAATCCGAAATCTTTGTCGGCTCTTGTGACAAAAGTGAATGCAGATTTTCATCTGGCAAAAGATGGAATGATGCTTAAATAGATGCCATGGCAAAAGACCCATATAAATTACTGGGCGTTACACGCAGTGCGACGGAGGCAGAAATCCGCAAGGCCTACCGGTCATTGGCGAAAAAACTGCATCCGGATGTGAATCCGGGCGACGAAAAGACAGCTGAACGATTCAAAGAAGTCACAGCGGCTTATAATTTGCTGTCCGACAAAGACTTGCGCGCCCGTTATGACAGCGGACAAGTCGACGCTTCGGGACAGCAACAAAATCCTTTTGGCGGTGGATTTGGCGGCGGCGGGTTTGGTCAGAGCCCCTTTGGCCGTGGCGGCGGCCAAGATGACATGGCGGATCTGTTCTCGTCGCTCTTTGGGATGAATATGGGCGGCGCTAACCGAAATCGCGGCGGCTATGCCCGGCCTAAGAAGGGGGCCGATATCCGCTACAAACTTAAACTCAGTTTCATGGAAGCCCTGACCGGTGGCTCCAAGAAAATCCGTACCGCAGATGGCAACTCGCTCAGCCTGAAAATCCCTGAGGGCGTAGAAGATGGAAAAACGCTGCGATTACGCGGAAAAGGGCAGCCCGGCGCCTATGGTGGTCCGGCCGGTGACGCCAAAATCGATATAACTGTCGGAAAACACAAGTATTTTCAGCGGGATGGCAAGCATTTGCGTCTCAATCTGCCAATTTCCCTGCGCGAAGCGATTCTAGGGGGCAAAATCAAGATCCCTATGCCGGGCGGGCCTGTACAATTAAATCTTCCGGCAGGAACAAATTCAGGAAAAACGCTCCGTTTAAAGGGCAAAGGCATCAAAGGCGGGGACCTCCTTGTGACCCCGCAAATCGTCATAAATGACATAAAAAACAAGGACTTAATAGATTGGGCGCAAGATCAAGCACCGGATGAGGGCGCGGGTTTGAGGGACAAAATTTTGTGACCTTGAATGAGTGAATTCTGAACCCCATATTCAGATTATATTCAGGGGATTTTAGGTAATTGAATTCGCAAATGAAGAAAACTGGACGAAATATCTCTGCGATCGCGCTGACTGCCCTCGTGAGCTTGCTCATGGCCGTGCCGGCTGCCGCGAAGCCGCCGCATGCCAAAGGCAAGGCGAAAGGCCACTTCAAGTCTTCGCCGGCTTATTCGCAGTCCTACACGCCGCAATCCTATATGCCGGCGGAACGTCAAGCTGTCCCGCAATGGGCGCAGCAGCGCATTTCCTATCGCCAAGCTAAGTCCATTGCCCTTGGCCGTTACCCCGGCGCGCAATATATCGACACCTACCTCAATGGAAATACCTACACGGTTATTTTGCTCTTACCGAATACCAAAAAAGTTAAGGTAAAGATTGACGCGACATCGGGTCGTATCCGATAATACTACAAATAACTGAATCGGGGTAGATCATGCGAATACTGGTAGTCGAAGACGATCCGGACCTGTCACGCCAATTAGCCGAAGCCTTAAAGGATACCGGCTATGCAGTGGACGTTGCCGACAATGGTGAAGATGGTCACTTTATGGGGGATACGGAACCTTATGATGCCGTTATCCTGGATTTGGGTCTTCCGATAATTGATGGCATTAGCGTTTTACAGAAATGGCGCGCCGACGGAAAAACCTTCCCTGTATTGATCCTGACGGCCCGCGATCAGTGGAGCGAGAAGGTTTCAGGATTTGATGCCGGGGCCGATGATTACCTGACCAAGCCGTTTCATCACGAAGAGCTTTTGGCCCGTTTGCGCGCCTTGATGCGGCGCGCTGCCGGTCACACCACGGACTCCATAGAAATCGGCGACCTACTGGTGGACAATCGTGCGGCGCGTTGTTTCGTCGAAGGTATGCCGATCAAATTGACCTCTCACGAGTTCAGACTTCTCAGCTATATGGCGATGCATAAAGGACGTGTGATCTCACGGACCGAATTGGTTGAGCATATTTATGATCAGGATTTTGACCGGGATTCCAACACAATCGAAGTGTTTGTTGGACGTCTGCGCCGGAAAATCGGTACCGACCGTATCGAGACCGTCCGCGGACTGGGCTATCGACTCATAGATCCGGAAAACGCGTCCAAGAAATCCTAACACTTGGCCAGCGGGACCCGTACATCGACGCCGTCGCTCGTCAAACGATTGGTGACGAGCGCGGTTCTTTGGACCTTGCCCGTATTGGCGCTCACGGCCATTGCCCTGTCTTTCCTCAACCGGACATCGACTTACAAGATCTTTGACCAGCCCATGGAAAATGCCATTACGGATTTGATTTCGTCAGCAGAAACGGGCGATGGGACTGAAAAGCCGGACATTTATTTGACCCGAGAACCCATTGACCCTGATTATCAGCGATCTTTGTCCGGTCGATACTGGATGATCGGGGAGTATGAAGAGGATGGTTTATTATCCGCAATATTAGCCTCCCGTTCCTTGTCAGGTGAATCTATCCAGTTACCATCAAGTGTTCGTTCAGCGATCGAAAACCAAACTCAAGGTGAATTTAGAACATCTGCAACAGGGCCGGATAGCGAACAGCTCCGGGTTTTGGCACGTCCGGTCATCTTGCCCAATGGCCGTTCCGTTGTCATGATCGCCGCGGCTGATGTGGCGGAGCAACGCCGCGATATCGGGCGGTTTGCCATTGTCTCAACCTTGCTCATGCTACTTGTTTCGGGCGGGGTTGTTGGCGCGATTTTTTGGCAGGTCCGCAATGGTTTGCGGCCGCTTTTCACCTTGCAGCAAAAAGTGGCTGATATTCGCGAAGGCCGCGCCGAGAAGGTCGACGGAACCTATCCGTCCGAGATTGCGCCGCTGGCCGATGAGCTAAATACCTTGATTAATCACAATAAGGATGTTGTTGAGCGGGCGCGAACTCATGTGAGTAATCTGGCCCATGGTTTGAAAACGCCTTTGGCGGTTCTGCAAAACGAAGCCAAAAGGTCAAAGTCTGGCCTATCTGAGATCGTGACCCGCCAAACGGAAACCATGAAACGGCAGGTGGATCACCATCTGCACCGGGCCCGGGCCGCTGCGCGCGGTCAAGCCATTGGGGTCATTACACCCATTGAAGACACCATCATCCCGATCGCCCGCACGATGGAACGTATTTACCGGGATAAGGATATCGATTTTGATATTCAAATCACGGATGGATTAGTGTTTCGCGGTGAAAAGCGAGATTTAGACGAGATGGCGGGCAATCTCTTGGATAATGCCAGTAAATGGACAAAATCAAAAATTCGAGTTCTGGCCTATCCGTCCGATGACGATGAAACCCAGATTGTTTTCCATGTGGAAGATGACGGTCCGGGGCTCGAAAAAAACGAATACACGGAAGCGCTCAAGCGCGGCGCTCGGCTGGACGAAACAACGCCGGGCACCGGGTTTGGCCTGCCAATAGTTGACGATTTGGCTCGGGCTTATAAAGGCTCCTTGGCGCTCGGACGGGCGGGGATAGGCGGCCTTGCCGTTACCCTAAGATTACCGGGGCGGGTCGAAGGGTGAGCGAACGCCTCTATTCGCCTAGCGCTGGCCGAAATTCCGGCCCGATTTCCGAATTATTGAGCGCGCGGATAGATAAAGACGCCCGGGTTTTAGAAATCGCCTCCGGCACCGGAGAGCATGCGGTGGCGGTGTGTCAGAAACGCCCGGACATTGCTTGGCAGCCGTCCGATCCTAATGCAAAATCCCGGCGCAGTCAGGATGCCAGGCGAGGCGAATGTAAGGGGCAGATAATGCCGTCGCTTCCGATCTCAATGATCGAATATGAGTGGTGGGCGGAAATCGGTGTATTTGATGCCATTTTTTGCGCCAACATGATTCATATAGCGCCGTGGGAAGCGGCGCTGGGCTTGGCCGAAGGGGCGGGTCAATTGCTCCGCTCGGGGCAATCACTTTTCCTCTATGGTCCGTTTCTGGAGGGGGAAAACACGGCCCAATCCAATCTCGATTTCGACCAGTCGTTGCAATTGAGAAATTCAGACTGGGGTGTACGTTCCTTAGATTCTGTTAAGCATATATTTGCAGATGTGGGATTTAATCTACAGGCTCGTATCGAAATGCCTGCAGAGAACCGATTATTGGTTTTTTCCAAAGCATAACGGGCAACATGACTCTTTTGTCATGTTTTAGTAAGAATTAGGATAGTCGCCCGCTTTCACATTGCGCCTAGTTGAGGAAATAATCGTGTCAAAGTCCCCTTTGAAATTCGGTTCTATTGCAAGAACACTGATGTTGGGTTCAGCCCTGCTGATCACGCCTGCCATTACGCCTACATTGGCGTCTGCCCAGAGCTATCAACTTAACCATCAAAACTCCGTCGCGGATTTGGTCGAAAAAGTCAGTCCCGCCGTGGTCAATATCGTTGTCACAACAGATGACGGCGAAACGACATCGGAAGGGCAGGGGTCAGGCTTTGTTATTTCCAAGAGCGGCGAAGTGGTCACAAATTACCATGTGATTGACGGCGGCACATACATTACGGTTGTGTTCAACAATAAGGCAGAGTTTCCGGCAAAAATTATTGGAACCGACGAAGAAACAGATTTAGCCCTGCTCAAGATTTCAGCCAGGGCTCCATTTCCTAAAGTCAATTGGTATGCGGGTAACCCGATCCGGATCGGCGATTGGGTGATTGCTATTGGTAACCCGTTCGGGATTGGTCAGTCGACCAGTCTGGGAATTATCTCAGCCATTGGACGGGACCGTGTGGAGTCAGGCTCTTACGTTGATTATATTCAAACCGATGCAACGATTAACCGAGGGAATTCAGGCGGCCCCCTCTTTAATCCGCAAGGCGATGTGATTGGTGTGAACTCGGCGATTTTCTCACCGACTGGTGCGAGCGTCGGCATCGGATTTTCTATTCCCCACTATACAGCCAAAAGCGTGATTGATGCGATCCGCAAGGACGGACGTGTCCGGCGGGGTTGGCTCGGGGTTGGTCTCCGTGATGCTGGCTTCTCACATGGTCGCGTCAAAGGCGGCGCCAATGTAAATAATGTTATTACAGGCAGCCCAGGCCATTTGGCCGGTCTGCAAGTGGATGATATTATCATCAGCATCAATGGCCAATCTGTTGCCAACGCCATAGAAGCGACGCGCCTGATCGGTGGACTGGGCCCAGATCAAAGGATCAATGTCCAAATTGAGCGCAATGAAGAGCCTATGTCGGTGACCGTGCAAATGGCCGAACGTCCTCAAAAGGACGATGTGGACCGGGCTATGGCAGAAGGCACGTATTCGGCGCCGTCCTATTCAGAACCGGGATATCAAACGGCCCCATCTGCGCCGTCCTCGCCATCTATTGGTCAGGTGACCCCAGCGCCCGCCGTACCGCCTGGGGCCAATGCAAATATGCTAGCGACCGGCCTGAGCGTGGTCGATCTGTCGGCCTCTTTCCGGCAATCAATTGGCATGCGCCATGATCAGCTCGGGGTTTACTTAGAAGCCGTGACGCCGGGAAGTACGGCGGCCAATATCGGCCTCAAGGCCAATATGGTCATTATGCAGGTCGATCAGCAAGATGTTCCGACCACACGGCACTTGAGCTCTATTCTGCAAAAGTCGGCGGAGTCAGGGCAAAACGAAGTTTTACTTTTGGTGCGGCTGGAAAATGGCACCGAAAATTATGCGGTCCTGCCGCTATCTGATTATTTTATGGGGCGGGCAACTTACCGATTAGAGTGAAGGAGAATAAACAATGCGAATCCTGGTCGTAGAAGATGATGCTGTTGCAGCTGAATATGTTAGAAAAGGTCTGATGGAGGCCGGTCACGTTGTTGACCTGGCGCCGGATGGAGACCTGGGGCTAGAAATGGCCCGCGCAGCAGAATATGACGCGCTGATCTTGGATCGCATGCTCCCGAAACTGGATGGTTTGGAATTGCTGGAATCGCTTCGCGAAGACGGCGACTCGACACCCGTCCTTATTCTTTCAGCTCTGGGTGAAGTTGACCAAAAGGTCGAAGGTCTACGGGCTGGTGGTGATGATTATCTGGCCAAGCCTTATGCCTTTACCGAACTACTGGCGCGGGTCGAGGCCATCGGACGCCGCAGCGACCCAACGGCGGCCGTGACGAAACTCAAAGTCGGTGAACTGGAAATGGATCTGCTGGCGCGTACAGTTAAGCGGGACGGTCAGAACATTCTTCTGCAACCGCGCGAGTTTCGTTTGCTGGAATGTCTGATGCGCAATGCCGGGCAAGTCGTCACCCGGACCATGCTTCTGGAGAAAGTTTGGGATTACCATTTTGACCCCCAGACCAATGTTATCGATGTTCACATTTCGCGCCTACGCGGAAAAATCGATAAAGAGTTTGAATCTCCCATGCTTCACACTGTTCGGGGTGCTGGTTACCGCTTGCAGGTCTAGCCCCCAAGAACTAAGCATTTAGCCATGCTGAATGCGCTCTCAAAGCTCTTTCGTAATACACTCTTTAGGCTCAGCCTGTTGGGAACTCTGCTGTTTACAGTCTCGGTCCTCATCAGCTTGGCCTATGTCTATTTTGCGACGATCTCCTCGGAGCTTCGCCGTGTGGACCAGGAACTCATCGTTGAGATGGATCAGTTGCAGGAGGTCTACGATACTTATGGGCCGGGTACATTACGTCAACTCGTTCTGACTAGAATTGGCGCGAAGACCGGGGCCTATGAACTTGTCGTATCTGCAGATGAAATGATCAGTAATATCATTACTGAGAACGAACAGCGCATCATTGAAATGCTGAAGGAAACGGAAAGCCTGATTTTCGAGTATAATCAAATCCAAGCTGTGACGGGGCTAGATGAAAACGGGCGTGAAATTATTGAAGAAACCGAGTCGCGGCGATATCGTGCCCGGTCGGGCTATCTTTTTAATGCACTGGGTCAACCGGTGGCCTCTCTGGTTGTTGGCAAAGACGTAGAGTCTTTAAGACGGACGGCCGACCGCGTAAGAAATGCTATGATAACTTCCTCACTGATCGCGCTCGTATTAGGACTGCTTTCCAGTCTTTTTGTTTCGCGCCGATTTACCCGACGGGTGGAAGCATTTAACCGGCTGGCTACTGATGTCAGGGCCGGGCAGCTCGATCGCCGCGCGCCGCGGGATTACTCTGAAGACGAGCTTGATCTCTTGGCGGAACATCTCAATGCCATGCTCGATCATATTGACCGCCTGATGAAAGCTATGCGCTATGCCGGAGATAGTATTGCCCATGATTTGCGCTCCCCGCTGACCCGGTTGAGAACCAGATTGGAAAGCTCTGCCTCTGAGGTCAAAGACCCCAAGGCCATCGACTCGCTTTATGCGGCGGCCGAAGATGCCGACGAGTTATTGGCCACCTTTGACAAAGTCCTTAGAATTGCCCGGCTGGAAGCGGGAGAGCAGCGGGAAATGCTCAAGGAAATGGATCCAAAAACTGTGCTCACCGACATGGCAGAATTTTATGAGCCGGCCTGCGAGGACGCTAATCTATCGTTCGAGCTTGATGCCAAAGACAATAATTTCATATTGGCGGATCGCGGTCTATTATCTCAGGCCGTTTCCAATCTTGTGGAAAACGCCATCAAATATACGCCCGAGGGCGGGAAAGTCCGCCTTGAGCTTTACCGAAACAAAGCCAACCGGGTTGTTGTTGCGGTCACAGATAATGGTCCTGGCATTCCAGCCACGGAACGAGAACGGGTGAAAGAAAGATTTGTACGTTTGGATAAAAGCCGCACCGCACCGGGGAGCGGCTTGGGTCTGGCAATGGTTGATGCGATTGCTACCTTGCACAAGGCGGAGTTCGCATTGGAAGATGGAATGGAGTCAGAATTCGGACCTGGATTATCTGTCCAGATTATTTTCCCGAGACGACGACAGTTAAGACAAGCGCCCGCAGAAAAAGACAGCGAATGACAGAATTGGGGGAGGCATTAAAACGAGCAGAGTCCCATTCTCAATATTTGAGGGAAAGCTTGAGCCTGTTCCCTGAACTTGCTCTGAAAATACCCGGTTCCAACCCTGCTCATCTTTTCGACAATTTGCTCGCCGCGGCCCAAACTGAGATCCAAAGCTTGGAAACCGAAATGGCCAATTTGCGTCTTTTGAAGCGTCAGTGTCATCTTGTCATCGCCATTGCCGATATTGCAAAGGTTTGGGATTGGGAGCCTGTCACCGAACATCTGACCCGGCTCGCTGATCTCTGTATTCAGCGCATATTGGCAGCCTCCGCACGAGAACTGGAATTAGAAGGCACAAAGGAAAATCCAGTGCCCGGCTTCTTTGTTCTTGCGGTCGGCAAATACGGCGCACGAGAGCTCAACTATTCCAGTGATATTGACTTTAACGTCTTTTATGATCCAGAGAAAATTTCGGTTCCTAATCCAGCTCGCGCCGAGCGGACTTTGATCAAGCTCGTTCAGAACATCGTCAAGGGCATGGAGTCCATGACAGAGGACGGATATATATTTCGAACCGATTTGCGGCTGCGCCCTGATCCCCGATCTAACGCCGTTGCGGTCTCGACCCGGACCGCTGAACGCTATTACGAAACCATAGGTCAAAACTGGGAGCGGGCGGCCATGATTAAGGCCCGGACCTGTGCCGGCGACATTCAAGCGGGAAATCGTTTCATCGAAGAAACCCTGAGCCCATTTATTTGGCGCAAGAATATGGATTATGCTGCCATTGAAGACATCTTGGCCATCAAACGACAAATCCATGCCCGCGCCGGCGCGGGTAAAGATTTTGATCTGGCTGGACACAATATCAAGCTGGGCTTTGGCGGCATTCGGGAAATTGAGTTTTATGCGCAGGTCCAACAATTGATACTAGGTGGTCGAGACCCAGAGTTGAGAACGCCGCGAACTGTGGAAGCCTTGTCCGAATTGGCCCGGAAGTCTTTCATTACAGAACTGGATCAACGCTTCCTGACCGAGGCCTATGCTGAATTACGCCGAGTTGAACATGGGTTGCAAATGCTAAAGGACGAGCAAACCCATACGGTCCCTGCAGATGAAGAGGGCCAAACCCAGGCAGCATTGCTTTTGGGCTTTGACGATTTTGCACACATGTCGATGAAGCTTGGGGCTATTTTGAAACAGGTCCGGACAACCTATCAGGATTTGTTCCCTGAAGCCGGAAGCCTTTCATCCCGAGAAGGTAATATGGTTTTCACCGGCGTTGAGCCTGACCCGGATACCTTGGCGGCCTTTGAGAAGCTGGGCTATAAGGGCGGTGAAAAAATCTGGCATGAAATGGCGGCATGGCTCGGGGGCCGAATTCGGGCAACACGGTCGGAAAAGGCCCGCGAGCTGCTAACAATTCTGGCGCCCCGGATCATAGAAAGCTGCGCAGATACAGGCCAGCCAGACCGGGCGTTTGAATGTTTCGGGCGGTTCTTTACCTCGCTCCGCAGTGGGATATCACTTTTGTCCATGTTTCGACAAAAGCCCGAACATCTCAGATATATTATCAATCTCATCACCGAGTCGGAGCGAATTTCCAACTGGATTTCAGACCGTCCAGCTATTCTGGATGCTTTGTCGGATCCGGGATTTTTGGATATTTCAGAAGCGGATATTCAACGAAGCCTGCTGCCGGTTCGCCGTGCAGAAGATTTTGAAGCCGCGCTCAATATGTCGAGACGGCGGGCCCGTGAAACAAAGTTTCGAATTAGCGCGGCCTTAATTTCGGGCAAGATCGACGCGGCTTTGGCGGCCACGTTATTTTCTAGACTGGCAGAAGAATGTCTACTCGCCCTTCTTCCCGTTTCTATCGCAGAAGCGGAAAGACGCATGGAGAAGATCACTGGGAATGTGGCCATATTAGCCATGGGGAAGCTGGCCAGTGGTGATCTGAATATTGAGTCTGACTTGGATATCATGTTGATCTACCAGGCCGGGCCCAATGAAGACAATGCACAGCAAAAATATACGAAAGTCACGCAGCGCTTGATCAGCGCCCTATCCGCCATAACCGAAGAGGGGCCTTTATACGAGGTGGATATGGCCCTGCGCCCGTCCGGACGCTCGGGGCCCGTGGCTGTTTCAGTCGAAGCATTTGAAACCTATTACCGGGAAAAGGCGTGGAGCTGGGAGTTCATGGCGTTAACCCGGACCCGTGTGATTGCCGCGACCCGTTCTGAATTTTCGGATGATGTTGAACAAATGCGCAAAGATATTCTGGCTTGTGATCGATCAGATCTGGATATGCCAGCAGATATTGCAGACATGCTCAAACGGGTCCGCCGGGAAAAACCGGCCGCCCATGCTTTTGATTTGAAAAATGCAATAGGCGGTATCCGCGATATTGAATTTATCGCACAGAAACTGCTTTTAGACCGACGCAAAAACTCGCAATTGGCGAGTGTAAAAATAGAAGACAGCTTACGCGGTCTTGAGCCCGCGCTTGGCGACAAGGCGGTAGGAATGCTGATAGAGAATTATGCGTTTTACCTGGCTATGACGCAGCACTTGTCGACCCGATTTGAACAGCCATGGAATCCACAAGACTTATTCTTGGACGGTGTGTTGCGCGCCGCAAAAAATAAGAGCCGTGCGTCTTTGCTCAAAGCGCTGAAAACAAGACAAGCCGAGACAGCCAAAATCGTCGACAAAATTATTTTCGATTAAGCCGCGTAGGGATTGGGAACATTGGGGGGTTGCGGTGAAGCTTCCGGATGTTGCGGCATCGCACCGTTTTGCGCCACATAGGCCGGAACATCTTGCGCAACAAGTTGAGACGGGGCATCTGCTGCGCCTTCATTCAAGACATCCGCAATATCTTGAGCCAGACGGGAAATCTCATCACCGACTTCCGTCTCCGGTGTCTCATCCGCCTTAACAATCGGCTTGTTGGGCAAGGTAAAGATAACGGTTGTGCCTTCGCCAACGACCGATTCGATCTTGAAGTTACCCCCATGGAGTTCGACCAATGATTTCGAGAGCGCGAGGCCCAGACCGGTACCTTCAACTTCACGGGTGTTTTCATTTTCGACCTGTTCGAAAGGTTTGGCCAAGCGCGCCAGATCATCCGCAGCGATGCCTATTCCAGTATCAGCAACCTGTACAATTATTCCCGCTGATTTCACGCTGACATCGACACTGACAACACCGCCTTCGGGTGTAAATTTGATGGCGTTTGTAATCAGATTGAGCAGGACCTGTTTGACCTGACGCGGGTCCGCTTCAATTTCGCGGGTTTCCACCGGTTTGTAAATGAGTTTCTGACCATTTTCCTCGGCTCGGCCCCGCACAATTCGAATAACCTGTTGGACCAATTCGTTGATTTCCATTGTTTCCACATTCAGGTTCATCTTACCGGCTTCAATCTTCGACATGTCGAGAATGTCATTGATGAGGGAAAGAAGGTGTTGACCTGAAAACAGAATGTCAGCGACATATTCTTTATATCGAGGGTCGCCAAGCGGGCCGAACATTTCCTTTTTCATGATGTCCGAAAATCCGTTGATGGCGTTGAGCGGCGTTCGCAGCTCATGGCTCATATTGGCGAGGAATTCACTCTTGGACTGGTTGGCTTCTTCCGCGCGGATTTTTTCCTGCTCGTAGTTTTCGGCCAGTTCCACAATTCGAGTTTGGGACTTACGCAAAACATTGACAGTTTTTTGCAAGGCAGATTCATTTTCGCGCAATTGATGTTCGCGGGTGCGGATAACTGTAATATCCGTGCCGATAGACACACGTCCGCCATCTGCTGTAGCTGTCTCGAGGTAGCGGATCCATCGACCATCTTTCAGATGAATTTCGTAAGTCTGTCCATCGCCACTATCAAATTCTTCTTCGATGGCATTATTGGCGTGATAGGCGACCACAGAATGTTCCATTCCGGGCTGCAGGTTGCCAGGCTGAAATCCAAAGAAGTCTTCAAACTTGGCGTTCCAAAGCGTCAGTTGATCTCGCTGGTCCCAGATTACAAAAGAATCGTTCATCGCCCGAAGCGCATCGTGCAGACGGGCTTCGGCTGCTTGCAACCTTATTTGCGAGCCCCGCTGTTCGGTCACATCCATCGCCATGCCAATGATTACGCGGGTATGTTCAGCACCGCGCGTGGACGGTCGACCTCGGCAAGCTACCGTAAGGGGCAGGCGGGCCACATTGACATCCACATCAAAATCTCCGGACATGTGCGCGCGCCGAATATGATATAGGAGCTTTTCCCGATCGGATTCGTGAAACAGGCTCAGAAATTGCGGAACAGGAAGATAATGCTCTTTTTCCGGCATACCTAGCAGCTTGGACAAAGATTGAGAAATATAGGCAACATTCTCACCGAGATTAACTTCCCAAACGCCCCCGCGCGATCCATCCAGAGCAGCTCTATAGCGTTGCTGTGAAACCTCGTTTTGATTCACGGTCGCGCCGACATTCTGCACTTGTTTGCGCATGTTCTTGAACAAAGACGCCACCATGGCGAGTGTTCCCAAGAACAAAAGCCCTAGGAGCATCAGCGTCTGAGTCCAATTAGATTTTCCAGCTTTGCCGTCAGCGCCAACAAAGTACAGGGTTGAATTGGGAATCGGTGCATATCCAAGCCACGATTTTTCACCCATTATTTTTCCGCCATCAATAACGTCGGCGTTTCGGCTCCGGATCATGTTTTTGAATTGATCGGCAGGTTGGCCGAAAAACTTGGCGGCATTCGTGCCCGCCAAAGCGACGGGACCGTCAATGGCTTGTCCGTTGGAGTCGATAATGGCTGTCAATCCGACGTTTTTCCCGCCCAACAGAGTGCCGGGTGCAAATTCAACGATTAAGATTGCGTCGGATAGGTTCCGCACAATAATGGGATGGACGCCGCGTTGCGGAATAACCCGTGACATAATTTTTACGCCGGATTGCGGTAAACCCGAGACCTTTGTTTTCGCCAGCTCCTGAGCCGTTCCTGACCCTGCCAGCAACTTCCGATTTCCATTGATAATGGCCACGCCGGTAATGTTTTGTGCCTTGGATATGCGAGATACAATTTCTTTGCCCCCTGCGCCCCCGACCAGGCCGTTATCGATCCAAACAATCATGTTGTTCAGAGCGCGATCAGCATTCTGAGCACCAGTCGAAATATCCGTTACAAGCGTGTCTTGGGTGACTTGGGCGGCTCTCGAGCGTTGGTCGCTGACGATCACAAAAGACGTTAAAAGAAAGAACAGCAGAAATGTGATGATTGCCAGTAATACATTGCGCAAGGAAGAGGGATCAAACTTTTCCGAGAAAGCGCCAAGAGATGACGTCTTTTGTCGACGATCTTCAACCTCAACCCGACTGGGTTGATAATTGCCCGCGGATAATGTGGGTCGTTGTGGCATAGACGATGGCATCGGCGGAGGTGTCGCGCCGTTTGAGGACATAGGCCGGGCCTGTCCGGGGTGATTTGGAAAATTCTGGTTCACCGCTGCCTTATCGAATCAAATTTGCCAATAACAGTTTCACCTATAAGTGAATAAAATACAAAAGATTGATCAATCATCGAGACGGGTTTCCGGTGTTGGTTTGCCAATCCCATAGCCCTGAACCGCATCAAATTTCATTTCTCGGACAAAATCCATGATTTGATCTGTTTCGACACCCTCTGCAATGAACTTGAAACCGAGTCTTTCACGCAGCGTAAATAGCATCTCAAGGATGGCCCGTTCGCGATCATCATGCATGGCAGAAACAACAAATTCACCGTCAATTTTAAGGTAGTCCGCCGGTAAAGCCCGGAGATATCGGATAGACGCCGCACCGGCCCCCACGTCGTCCAAACAAATCTTGTGGCCTCTATCTTGGAGTTTTTGCAGAATATCTTTGGCTTTATGCAGATTTTCCAGATCCCAGGTCTCCGTAAGTTCTATAACGAGTTTACTGGGAGGTCCTTGAAGCGCCGATAGACAGGCCATTAACGCGTGTTCAAATCCAGGAAGATCAATAGACGCCCCCGAGAGATTTATCGCCATGCCGTGGCCATCCGGGTACTTGTTCAGTGTCAGTACGGCTCTGGCGAGCATTGAGAGGTCTAAGTCTTTGATTGCGCCGGACAATTCGGCCGGGCGAATAACCCCCTGTACGCCTGCTTCGTGCTGAAAACGGACCAACCATTCGTAATGGGCGATCTCATTGTCGTGAAGGTTTACAATGGGCTGTTTCATGACCGTATACATGTGTTCGGACACATGTTCGCGGAACCCATGGAATGTACGAGGATCTATCATCCCCGATTATATACGTCAGAGGCCTAAAGTTATGGTTAACCAGCGATTTTAGTAGCGATTTCCAGCACGTTTTTCGACGGTTTGGATTTTATAATCCTCATAATCTGTTCCCGCGCTAAATTTTGAAGGCTTGTCTCAAGTTTCGGCAGGACTTCAAAGGCGCCCAAAAGACGAGCCGCAATTTGAGGATTCCTGCTATCCATATCCAGAACCTGTTCCGCAAAGAAGGCATAGCCGCTGCCATCGGAATTGTGAAAGGCTTCGGAGTTATTCATGGCAAATGACCCGACAAGGGCTCGGACTCGATTGGGATTAGAATTATTGTAAGCCCTATGTTTCGTTAGGGCTTTGACGTGGCTTATCGCATTGGGCCCGGGCCGGGACGCGCCAACAGAAAACCATTTGTCGATGACGAGCGGATTATCTTTCCATTTTTGGTAAAATTCTTCGAGGGACTGATCAATGCGTCGTCCACCCAGATGGGTTAGTGTCACCAGAGCGGACAATTCATTGGTCATGTTTGTGGCGGTATTTAATTGATGAATGGCGAGCGGTGCAGCCTGCGAATCCATACGTGAGGCCAGCAAGGCGAGAGACCTATTTGCGAGGGCCCGACGCCCAGCCGCTTCGGCAGAAGGTGAGAACGGTCCGTCATCCTGCATATTGTGATATGTCGACAAAAGATCTTTGCGCAGGTGGTCGCCAATCGCCCGCTTCAACCAGCGCCCAGCCAGGGTCACTGCGACCGGGTCTACATCACTTAGTCCCTGGAGAATTTCGGTTTCGCCTGGCGGTGTTAGGGTCAAAGCTTTATAGGCCGGGTCAAAGCTCTCATCCAAAAGTGTATTGCGCAAGGCGGACGTATATCCCTTCAGCGCTTTGTCCACCTTGGGCATCTCACCTTTTTGAATGGACTGGGTCATGTCTGTTAAAAGTTTGCGGGCAATGGTCTGGCCAGCTTCCCAACGGTTGAACCCGTTCTCGTCATGGGCCATGAGCCGCAGATAGTCATCTGTATCGAAGTCGGTTTTGATGACGACAGGCGCAGAAAAATCTCGGAATAAAGACGGTGTTGACCCGGGCGCCGGATCCCCGATTATGACCGAGCTTTTATCCATGATTTCCAGCGCTTCTGTATCATTCTGTCCATGCTCAGATACGTTTGACCAACGCACAGGAATGACACGGTTATCCTTTTTGGGCTGACCAGGGGTGGGTGGATTTTCTTGTTTTATTTCAATACCTTGCGCTGTTCGTTTAACGTGAATTATGGGGGTCCCTGCCTGTTCATACCAGCGCATGAACTGAGATAGATTTCGTCCGGAAACCTGTTCAAAACAGGCGACGAACTGCTCAACAGTCGCCGCGGTTCCATCGAGGGAGTCAAAGTAGTGATCGCAACCTTTGCGAAACATGTCCGCGCCCAGCATGGTCTTGAGCATGCGGATAAGCTCTGCGCCTTTTTCGTATATTGTTGAGGTATAGAAATTGTCGATCTTCATATATTCCGACGGACGCACCGGGTGGGCGAGCGGGCCTTGATCTTCGGGGAATTGCCGGGAGCGGAGCGCCCGAACATCCTTGATACGCTGCACGGTTGCGCCGCGCATATCTGCGGAGAACTCTTGATCTCTGAAGACAGTGAAACCTTCTTTCAGACAAAGCTGAAACCAGTCGCGGCAGGTAATCCGGTTGCCCGTCCAGTTGTGGAAGTATTCATGGGCGACGACGCTTTCGATGCGCTCGAAATTCATATCCGTAGCCGTTTCGGCATCCGCCAATAAGAGCACAGAATTGAAAATGTTGAGGCCCTTATTTTCCATGGCGCCGAAATTAAAATCCCGGACGGCTACGATCATAAAGCGGTCGAGATCATATTCGCGGCCAAAGGCTTCCTCGTCCCATTTCATTGATCGTTTAAGGCTGTCCATGGCATATTCGGACCGGGGCGCATCGCCTGGGTCCACATAAATAGTCAGCGGGATTTTCCGGCCGCTCATGGTTGTAAAGCTGTCTTCGAGGATATCAAACTCGCCCGCGACAAGTGCGAACAAATAGGCGGGCTTTTTAAACGGATCTTCCCAGACCGCGTAATGCTTGCCGCCGCCAAGGTCTCCATCCTCGACGCAATTGCCATTGGCCAAAAGATACGGATATTTCTCCTTGTCGGCCTCAATGCGTACGCGGAAAATCGACATGACATCGGGCCGGTCCGGATAAAAGGTCATTCGGCGGAAGCCTTCGGCCTCGCATTGGGTGCAGAAACGGCCGCCTGACACATAGAGCCCCATAAGCGTCGAGTTCTTGTCTGGCGCACATTCGGTTTCGATCTCAAGAACGCAGCGATCCGGCAGGTCTTCCAACACAAGTTGGGTCTGAGTGAGCCGATATTGGGTCCGTTTTAGGTCTTTCCCGTCCAATTTGACGGATTTAAGGGCGATATCATCGCCGTCCAGTTCAAGCGGGCCCGGTGCCAGCCTGGTCAATTCGAGCCTTGATTTTATGCGAGTTGCCGCCGGATCCAGATCAAAATCCAGATAGACAGAGTCAATTTGGAAGTTTGGCGGCGTGTATTCGGCCAATCGGGTTGGGGCGGGGGCTGTATCCGTGCGCATTTGCGGCTCCTGTTCTCAGACCCGCAAAATGGCAAGATTCAGGAAAATGGCAATGGCAAAGATGCGCGATTAACTGGCTTCCATGGCGTCGCGGGCGCGTTGGTCTTTTTTGCGCTCATGTTCCATCAGGAAACGTTTGCGGATCCGGATGGACTCCGGCGTCACTTCGACGAGCTCGTCATCATTGATGAACTCTAGGGCATATTCCAGTGTCACATTAATCGGCGTTGTCAGGACAACGGCTTCGTCGGTTCCCGAGGCCCGCACATTGGTAAGCTGTTTGCCCTTGAGCGGATTAACCGTCAAATCATTGTCCCGGGCGTGAATGCCGATCACCATGCCAGCGTAAACTTCCGCGGCGTGTCCGATAAACATTTTCCCGCGCTCTTGCAGGTTCCAAAGGGCGTAGCCGGCGGCTTTGCCTTGTTCTTTGGAAATCAAAACGCCTTTTTGGCGGCGGCCAATGCCGGCTTTGGTGCGCGGCGCATAACGATCAAAGATATGATACATGAGGCCTGAACCGGATGTCAGAGTTAGAAACTCTGAGCGAAAGCCAATCATGCCGCGGGTAGGGATGTCATAGTCGATTCGCACGCGGCCATTGCCGTCAGGAACCATGTCTTTTAGCTGACCTTTGCGCTCGCCCAGCTTTTCCATAATGGAGCCTTGGTGCTCTTCTTCAACATCAACGGTCAGGCTTTCCCAGGGCTCGCATAGCTCGCCGTCAATTTCCTTATTGACCACTTGCGGGCGGGAAATGGCCAGCTCAAAGCCTTCGCGGCGCATATTTTCGATCAGAATGGAGAGGTGAAGTTCACCGCGTCCGGATACTCTGAATTTATCCGCGTCATCGAGCTGCTCGACCTTCAGGGCCACATTATGGATGAGTTCTTTATCGAGGCGATCTTTGATATTGCGCGAGGTCACATATTTGCCTTCGCGTCCGGCAAAGGGACTGTCGTTCACCTGGAAAGTCATGGACATGGTCGGTTCGTCGACGGAAAGCGGCGTGAGCCGTTCAATGTGATCAGGGTCGCAAATCGTGTCTGAAATGCCGAGGCCTTCAATACCGGTAAAGGCCACAATATCGCCCGCGGAGACTTTATCCATTTCAACCCGGTCCAGACCCATAAAGCCGTAGCATTGCAGGATCTTGCCTTTACGCTCCGTACCATCCGGTGAGGCGATGACGACGGGCGTGTTTTTGCCAAGAGAGCCGCGGACAACACGGCCGATACCGATCACACCTTGATAGCTGTTATAGTCCAGCGCTGAGACCTGTAGCTGGAGCGGCGCGTCCGGGTTGACAGCTGGAATAGGCGCATGTTCAGTAATTGTTTGAAATAGAGGAGTCATATCTCCGCCCGTGGCCTCGACCTCCGTTGAGGCCCAGCCGTTAAGGCCAGACGCATAAACAACCGGGAAGTCCAGCTGTTCGTCGGTTGCGCCGCAGCGGTCAAACAGATCAAAAGTTTGGTCCACAACCCAGTCTGGGCGAGCGCCTTGGCGGTCAACTTTATTGACAACAACGATAGGCTTAAGACCTTGCGCCAGCGCCTTTTTAGTCACGAATGTAGTTTGCGGCATAGGGCCTTCAACGGCGTCGACCAATAGGACCACAGAGTCGACCATAGACAGAACCCGCTCCACTTCGCCGCCAAAGTCGGCGTGACCCGGCGTGTCGACAATATTAATGCGCCATTCTTGAGTGCTCGGATCGGTCCAGCGAATAGCTGTGTTTTTAGCGAGGATAGTAATGCCGCGCTCTTTTTCGATGTCGCCGCTATCCATAACGCGCTCGGCCTGTTCGCCGCGCTCTTCCAGCGTGCCAGACTGGCGTAGAAGTTGATCCACCAAGGTTGTCTTGCCGTGGTCAACGTGAGCAACGATAGCGACATTGCGCAAAAATTCGATCGAGTCGGTCATGAAATCAGTCCATAATGGGAATTCGCGTGCGCTTTAGGGCAATCAGGGAAAAAGTCTAGACTTTTTTCAGTAGCTCTTTTAAGCAATGGCCCATGAATCAAGGGACCCCATACCAACGAATATGCAGCTAGCTTCCGGGCTGGCGTAGCTTAATTGGTAAAGCGGCGTCCTTATAAGGCGTAACAGACAGATAATCGGCTGATGTGGGTTCGAGTCCCGCCGCCAGTACCATCCCTATTTTTCAAGTGTTTTCATACGCTCAATAACCTCCAGCAGGTGCGCATTGAGTTTGTTTGAAACTGAAACCGATCCCGTTTCCGCCAATAGATCTTTTCGAATGGCTTGATAAATTTTGCGGCCGGTTTTGGTCATCAAAAGCTGGGATCGTCTTTTATCACCCAGATCGTTTTTCTTTTGCAATAGACCTTCTTCAACGAGAGAGGCCGCCGCGCGGCTCACAATGCCTTTATCCATGGGTGTGACGGCTACGACTTCGGCCGATGTTCGGCCATTTCTTTCTGCAACAGCCGCCAAGACACGCCATTGGGAGAGGTTAAGATCGCCATGCCGCCGAACTACAGATGTCGTGTGTTTGGACACAAGCTGAGCCAATACTGTCGCCTGATAGGGCCAATACTCATCTAGCTTTATGATAGCGTCATCACTCATGGGGTTAGAATAAACAAAAAGGTTGCAATGACAACTAATTTGTTATAGTTGTCATCACAACTAATTAATGAGAGATGATATGGCGGACCTTTTTGATAATCCTATTGGCCTGGACGGGTTTGAATTTATTGAGTTCTCAGCGCCGGAGCGGGGCCATCTTGAGAAAATTTTCACAGCCATGGGCTTTACCAAAACAGCCACCCACCGGTCCAAAGATGTCGATCTGTGGAAGCAGGGTGATATCAATCTCATTACCAATTATGAAGAAAACTCACCAGCGGGGTATTTCTGCCGAGAACACGGACCGTCGGCTTGCGGCATGGGGTTTCGTGTCAAAGACGCCGGTAAAGCCTATGCAGAGCTAATTGC
>CALDSY010000042.1 GCA_937924355.1 uncultured Caulobacterales bacterium | reverse complement strand
AGCCCCAAACGGGCAAATATGCTGATAAGGGAAATCGGATTTCAAATCTACCATCAGGCCTCGATCAGGATTTGAGATCTCTTGCAAGGTGACAAAATCCAGGTCATCAAACCGCCTGATATCCTCCAGGATTGCGTCACTGTCTTTTATGCCAACATAAATGTTCTTTTGGTAGATTGAAAAACTTGGTTGGCCGGCCAAAGGTCTGGCAAAACCATGACGTAAATGTAGCATGAAAATCATACTGACTCCGGCCAGTAGCGGCCAATGCCAGGTCTTGCGCGGCGTGAGCACCAAAAAGACACTAATACTCCCCAATATCCATAGCCGAAAGGCGGCGAGGCTGTCGCCAATGGGCAGGAAGCGACCTGTTAAGCTGAGGAGCAGCAAGAGGATCAGGCCCGTTAGGCATAGATATGGAAAATTTTTCTTGATCATTGATGGCGTTTAACAGGAACTGACTTCAAACTAATATATAAAATCCCAATAAAAAACCCCGCACGAGGCGGGGTCTAATTTATGCAATAGGCCGAAGCGACTTAGAAGTCGTAGCGGGCCCGGACGTAGTACTGACCACCATTGAAACCAAACGGTGATGTGACCGGGTAGGCCGCACCAACGATGAAGTCCCAAGGGTTCCGATCTGGATAGTTATCCAAAAGGTTCTCGGCACCGGCGGAGATCTTCAGACCTTCCATGACTTCGTATCCGATTTCGGCGTCCAGAGTGACCTCGGAACCGGCATTGATCGGAAGTGTTCCATCATCCAGGTGAGCTTCGTAGAACTTACCGTAGTAGTTCGCCCGCAGAAGTCCGCTGATCTGACCCTGTTCATGTGACCAAGTTGCACTACCACGAACCTTCGGAAGGTTTTCTTCCAGCTGACGGATACGAGTCGCACCAAGGTTACCAGCATCTGTTACATCTGTGTCAGTGTAGTTGCCGACCAGAGTAAACCGGGAACGGCCTTCCAGGAAGTCAAATGGGACATTGTAAACAACGTCAACACCGCGTGTCCGCGTATCGAAGTCATTGGCAAATGTCCGGAATGTCGTCAGACCTTCAAACCCGGCAAAGTCGTTAGCATTGAAGCCGTTTACACCATCCAGAGCCTGTAACAGGTTAAATGTTGTCAGAACGCCTGGAAGAGCAACGCCATTGGTGTTGGCCAGATCGATCAACGCTTGCTGGAAGTCCAAGTCATCAGACTGAGAAATACGATCCCTCACATTGATGTTGAAGAAATCGACAGTCAAATCACCACCGCCTACATCAACCACAAAACCCAGTGAAACATTTTTGGCTTTTTCAGCGTCAAGTGAAGCACCAGGGTTCACAAACTGCGCCGCTGTCGTTGTCACGGGCAGTGTACCCCGGTCAACCAGCTGTCCGCCTGTAAACACAGTCGAAACATTGGTCACATTGGCCTGACCGGCTGTTGGCGCGTGGAAACCTGTTGAGTAGGTACCGCGAACACGGAAGTCATCATTAACTCGGTAAAGGCCACCAACTTTGTAGTTTAGCGTGTCGCCGAAGACGTCGAAGTCTTCCCACCGCAGAGCACCTTGCAGTGTCAAATTATCTGTAATGTCACCTTCAAGGTCCGCATACAGAGCGATGTTTGACTGAGCGTTCTTACCAGCTGAAGCCTGTGTAAAGCCACCGAAACCGTTGGAGTTCGGTGCAAAGCCTTGTGCCAGCAAGTTCGCCTGACGCGCAGAGATGTTCGCAGGATCCGTGAAGGACGCTGGGTCACCGGCAGTGACTTCAAACTCTTCTTCACGCCATTCGAAACCAGCAGCGATGTTCAGATCACCAGCCATGCCTTCAACAGGCAGAGCATAACCCAGATCAACGTTGAAATTGGTTTCGGTCTGTGTGTAGGCACCTGGATTAAAGTCACGAGGTGTGTCCGGCCCTAAAGAGGCGTTTACCGTGTTTCGGATAAAGAATTGCGCTTCGTTTTCGCCGCGGCTGGCACTCACGTCATAAGACAGGCCGTTACCGACATCAAGCTCACCGCGAAGACCACCAACAATAGAGTAGTCAGTCAGGTCGCCGCCAAAGCGAGGCGTAAATCCACCCGGGATAGTTTCAACGAATGAGAAACAGTGCGCCAAGGCGCCGCCGGTAGAAATTGAAGACAGAAGTCCGCCATCAGGGATTAAGCCGTTTGTGCCTGTCAATGGAATACCATCTGGACATCCACCAATGCCGTCCGGGTCACCGACCAGAACAGATGGAACACCATTTGGATCTCTCAGACCTGTAGTAGGGTCAACAAGCGGGCCGTCGTAAACGCCGCCACGATTTGTTGGGTTCCGGAAGAAGAAGCCGCCTTCGCCAGTCCGCTCGGCATAGTTACCGAAAGCGTAGAGTTCCATATTCTCGGAAAGCTCAAAGCCTGTATTGACGAAAAGTTTCATGTCATTGGAGATATCAGGTGAACCCCAGTACTGAACAAACTCGTCCGTCACTGTGTTAACATCAATGGATCCAACAGCTGCGTTGCCGGCAGCAATCAAGTTCGCAGCATCTGTCCGCTGAATAGAGCGGAATGTGCCATCGGCTTCGCGGAATTCACCGGTAACATTGATGAAACCGTTTTCACCTATACCCATACCGTAATTGGCAGCGATCACATAGTTGTCGCCATCGCCATCATAGGTCGATCCGTATTTGGCCATGATTGAGCCGCCATCTGTGTCGTCTTTCAGTGTGAAGTTCATCACGCCGGCAATGGCGTCTGAACCATACTGTGAGGACGCACCGTCACGGAGGACTTCAACCTGTTTCAGAGCCAGAGATGGGAAAACTGAAACGTCTGGACCTTGGGCGCCATCAGCAAGACCACCACCTAGAAAAGAGATGACCGCCGCACGGTGACGACGCTTACCGTTTAAAAGAATAAGTGTGTTGTCAGGTGACAGGCCGCGCAAGTTTGCCGGGCGAACGAGTGTCGCGGCATCTGAAATCGGCTGTGTGTTGACGTTATATGATGGAACACTCGCACGTAGCAGGTCCGTCAGGTCGGTCGATGCCTGGTTGACGAATTCGTCACCGGAAATAACATCAATCGGCGCAGTTGAATCATTGGCAGAGCGTGCTTGACGGCGCGTACCAATCGTAATGATTTCGTCTTCGACGACGTCACCATCCTGAGCGTGCACGGTTTCGGCACTGAACGCACTGAGCATGGCAGCGGACGCTGTCAAAGCCAGTACGGATTTAAGGGATAATTTTGTCATTGGTCTCCTCGCTTGGTTTTTATGGTTATGACGAGGAAAGTTTCCCAGAGAGGAAGAGCCATGACAAGTCACATCGGGAATTCTCTCGTCACGAGAGCACGTTTTTGAAAATTTGTTGCAAAATTAGCACATAAAGATAGTTGAATATGCACCGGTATTAGAAGGTTAGAACTCAGAATTATGAAACCTAATGTTTTTTCGTCTCAACTCAGACGCACGATTGCGAAGGACGAAGATACGGATGTCATAAAATCACTCATGAATCTGGCGATATCCGAGCTTCAAAAACCCTATTTGAACCCGGATCAAATCTCGGCGTCTTTCCTGGCTATGGGGCTAGATACGCAGCTGATTGCCGACGGAACATATTTTTGTATTTGGGATGGCGACAGTCTGGTCGGATGTGGAGGCTGGTCGCGCCGCGCTACGCTTTATGGCGGCAATCACACGGCTGGCCGGGATGCGGGCTTGCTTGATCCGGCTACTGACAGGGCGCGAATTCGGGCCATGTATACCCATCCGGATCATGTCCGCCGTGGCATCGGCCGCGTGATTATCGAGGCGGCGGAAGCGGCAGCTCGCGCGGAGGGCTTCAAAGCTTTGGAAATGGCGGCGACCCTAGCCGGGCGGGACTTTTACTTGCGCTGCGGGTATGAAATTGAACGGGAATGGGACGACACGAACGGGCCTGTCCCTGTACCGCTTTTGACCATGGTCAAGACTTTGTAACGCGCACGCTCGATGCGGGAAATTTTTCTAACAGCTGCGCCGGTCTAATGGGTCTGATGGTAAAGTTTCCCCCGCAATTGGGACAAATGTGGTTTAATGGCCCGATCACGCAATCGGGGCAAAACGTACATTCAAAGGTGCAGATATAGGCTTTGTCGGCGGGTTTCAGGTCCGCGTCACATCGCTCACAATTGGGGCGCAGTTCCAACATTAGACGGCACAATTATCAATCAGGCGCACGCCCTCGCAATGGGCGGCAATCAAAAGCCGCATGGCTTTATCAATTTTCCCGCTGTCTTTGATTTCAAGACTATCGGCGCAAGCGACGCTGATATAGTCGACGGAAGAAAACCCAGCCGCCATGAGTGAATCTTCGGCGGCTTTGGTGACCACTGCAATGTCAGCCCCGTTTCGTAGGTCTTTGGCGCTATCAAACATAATGACGTTGAGCTGGCGCGCCTTTTCCAGACCCGCCGCATTAAAATACTGATTACGAGAGGACAGAGCGAGGCCCTGATCATCGCGGGCGATGGGCGCGCCGATGATCTCAACCGGCATATCAAGATCGGCCACGAGCCTTCGAATTGTGGCCAGTTGTTGATAGTCTTTTTCGCCGAAAACCGCATAGTCCGGCGCGACCCGGTTCAGGAGTTTTGTCACCACAAGTGCCACACCTTCAAAGAAGGTCGGCCGGTGATCGGTTTCCAGGTTTTCAGCCACGCCGCCCACCTTGATATGGGTCGCGTGGTGCGCGTTATACATAGAGTCTTTGCGCGGCACATAGACCATATCGCACCCCACAGAGGCGAGTTTCGCAACGTCTGCCTCTTCGGTTCTGGGATAGGCTTCGAAATCTTCACCGGGGGCAAATTGTGTTGGATTAACGAAAATGGAAACAACGACTTTGGACGCTTTTTTCTTGGCCAAACGCACAAGGCTGAGATGACCTTCATGCAGCGCGCCCATGGTCGGAACAAAGGCGATGGTTTCGCCGTGTCCACGCCATGTCCAGATCTGCCCGCGCAAATCTCTTTGTGTCCGTAAAATAATTGGGTCCGACATAGGGCTGTTTAAGCGGAAAAATTAGGACAAGTCTATCTCAAAGCTAACCGCGCTCAGAGTTATCCACTGGGCGAAATCACGCGGCATCCTGTGGCCATGTCCTTGAACTTCCGGCAAATGGCGTGGGCATTGCCGGATGTCAGTCCGGTAAAACGGGCGCGGAACAAGTCCCGACCGCCAGACGTCACGGGTGCGACAAGGGGTTTGGCATCTTTAAGTTCCGGTGCTTGCCCGCGCGCCAGGGCCTCCAGATGAACCCGGGCCTGTCCGGCTAAAGAAAACGTACCGACTTGAACGGCCCAATTAGGCCCAGCCTTGGGCAGTTTGATGTCGGCCCCGCTGACCAGCGTGACTGTTTCTCCGTCACTGCCCCGCAGGCGTACCGCCGCAGGGACGACTTCGGCCTTGGGTATGATGGGTTTTTTGACCTTTGCGACCGTCACCGGAGGAAGGGAGGTGACTTCCGCCACGCCGAGCGTGCGAAAGCCGCGCTCGACCAGATCTTTCATATGAGTGTTACGGGATTTGCCGCTGGCTCCGCCCAGGACGACGGCGATTATGCGCCGGCCATCGCGCCGGGCCGAGATAATCAAATTATAACCAGAGGCCCGCGTATAGCCGGTCTTGAACCCGTCTACGCCGGACACCCAATGAAGGAGGCCATTTGTGTTCTTCTTGGTCGAGCCTTTCCAGTCAAAATATTTCTGCCCGAAATAGTGGTAATAGCGTTTGTGATTTTGCAAAACGGCCAGAGAAAGCTTGGCCATGTCTCGGGCCGTGGTCTTCTGTTCCGGATGAGGCAGGCCGTTGGCCGTTTTAAAGGTGGTGCTGATCATGCCCAGCTCAGCGGCCTTGGCATTCATCTGATGCGCAAACATTTCCTCGGACCCGGCCAGGCGTTCGGCCAGAACCACAGCGGCGTCATTGGCGCTGCGCACGGCGACGGCCTGAATGGCTTCGTTGACGGTGATAGATTGCCCCGCTGTCAGACCCAGTCCAAAAGGCGGCGTCTTGGCGGCGATGGGCGAGACCACTAGGCGTTCCTGCAAGCGGAGTTCACCGCGATTAATGGCATCAAAGGTCAAGTAGAGGGTCATCACTTTGGTCAGGGAGGCTGGATAGCGCTGCTCATCGATTTGGCGCGCATGAATAATATCCAGCGTGTCAGCGTCCACCACAATAGACGCGTAGCGCTTGACGTCTTGCGCGTGGGCCGGACCGGAAAAAGCCAGCCATCCCCATAATATGAGGATAAATATGGAAAAAATGAGTCGCATGAACCTCAATTATGACGCGGAATTCCTATGGAACGCTGTATCGAAATTATGGTTACCCAAAGGTTAATTTTGAGGTTAAAAGACTGTCAGATAAGGGGAATTTTATGAGTTTATGCAGATCACTGACGGCAATAGTTTTAGGATTGGCGTTGGCAGCTTGCGCGCCCGTAGAGACGCAACAGGCCGAGGTTAAACCAACAGAGAACTGCCCCGTCGAACTGGTGGTTCTGGGGGTGGGGCAGGATGCCGGCGCGCCGCAAATTGGCAATCCGGATGATCCGGCCTGGAAAGATCCGTCCAAAAAGCTCTACGCCACATCTCTAGGCCTGCTCGATCACGAAAACGGCAAACGCTATTTGTTTGAGGCCACGCCCGACATTCGCGAGCAAATGCAGATAATGGATACGCTTCTGCCTTATGACGGCGAGGGGCCCTATATTGACGGTATTTTCCTCACCCACGCCCATATTGGCCATTATGGCGGGCTCATGTTTCTGGGCCGCGAATCCATGGGCGCCAAAGGCGTGCCCGTTTATGCCATGCCAAGGATGAAAGCGTATCTGGAGACCAACGGCCCCTGGAGTCAATTGGTGGAGCTGGAGAATATTGAGTTGATTGATCAAAGTGAGCCCAACGGGTTATTCTTGGATAGCCTATCAAAGATCGCCGATTTTGAGGCGGATATAGAGGTTTCTGGATTTATTGTTCCACACAGAGATGAGTACTCTGAGACTGCAGGGTATTTGATCATTAACACGAAAACACAAGACGCTATGGTTTTCATTCCTGATGTTGATCAGTGGGACAGCAATGTTGAGCTGGTTTCTTCCGTCAGCGATCCAAAAATGAAATATGCCTTCATCGACGCCACATTTTACGACGACAATGAACTCTCGGGTCGGGATATGTCCAAAATCCCGCACCCCCGCGTGACAGAGTCCATGGACCTTATCGAAGCGGCCGGTGATGATAGTCTTAAAGACAAAATCCGCTTCATTCATATCAACCATACAAACCCGCTGCGGGATAAAAATTCGGCTGCTTATAAAGCTATGACAGAGCGCGGATTTAAACTGGCTTATCGGGGTGAGCAATTTTGTTTGTAGAAACTGGCAATAAAAGTGCCTGCCCCCCTTTTAATGGACTGCGCTTGCCCTTAGATTAAGGGACATGTTGGATCCGACATATATCTCCATGAACAATAATCCAGACCGCGACGATGAGGGCGGGACTGAGCGCGGCGTTGCGACTAAAACCCGCGAAAAGACCAAAAAGCCCTCTATGTACCGGGTTTTGCTCATGAATGATGACTATACGCCTATGGAGTTTGTCGTCTCGATTTTGATCGGTATATTTAATAAATCTCCAGAGGAGGCGACGCGGGTCATGTTGAGTGTTCACCAGACCGGCATTGGCACTTGCGGCGTCTATACCTTTGAAATTGCAGAGACCAAGGTCGCGCAGGTCATGGACGCGGCCAAACGCAATCAGCATCCTCTGCAATGCACACTGGAAAAAGCCTAATGAAGTTCTGCTTCATCAAGATTGGCAATTATTAATGTTGAAATGCGGGCAAGAATACCCAAATTTAAACATACGCCCCTATCATCGGGGTACCCAAAGAGGAAAAGGATAAAAAAATGGCCTCATTCTCACCGGTTTTGGAAGATACCATCCACCGCGCGCTGACCTATGCCAGCGACCGCAAACACGAGCTAGCCACACTTGAGCATCTCTTACTGGCCCTGCTGGACGACAAAGACGCCCAGGCCGTTATCAAGGCCTGTGATGTGGACGTTGAGAGCCTGCGTACGGATATCACCCAATATTTAAACGATGATCTGGAAAGCCTAATTGTCGAAGAATTTGAAGAAAGCCGCCCCACGGCCGGATTCCACCGAGTGATCCAGCGCGCCGTTATTCACGTTCAAAGTTCCGGGCGCGAAGAGGTTACGGGCGCCAATGCTTTGGTGGCCCTGTTTGCCGAGCGTGAGAGCCACGCAGTCTATTTTCTGCAAGAGCGGGACATGACCCGCTATGACGCGGTGAACTATATCAGTCATGGCATCGCCAAGAACGGCGAAAATTCCGTCTCCAAGCCGGTCACCGGCACAGGCGAGTCCGCCACAGAAGGCGGGGCCGACGACGCCAAGTCCAAAGATCCGCTAGAAGCTTACTGCGTCGATCTGAACCAAAAGGCCCGGGACGGCGATATTGATCCTTTGATTGGCCGCGACGAAGAGGTGGAACGCTGTATTATGGTGTTATCGCGCCGCCGTAAAAATAATCCGCTTTTAGTTGGTGATCCCGGCGTGGGTAAAACCGCCATCGCCGAAGGTATTGCTCGGCGTATCATCAATGAAGAAGTGCCAGAGGTTCTGGAAAACGCCACCATTTATTCACTGGATATGGGCGCATTATTGGCAGGGACCCGCTACCGCGGTGACTTTGAGGAACGCCTCAAAGCGGTCATGACCCGTATGCAGGAAGTCGAAGGGGCCGTGCTCTTTATCGATGAGATCCACACCATTATCGGCGCTGGCGCTACATCGGGCGGGGCCATGGATGCCTCCAATCTGCTCAAGCCTGCCCTGCAAAGCGGCAAGCTGCGCTGCATGGGATCAACCACCTATAAAGAATATCGTCAGCATTTTGAAAAAGACCGGGCCCTGTCCCGCCGCTTCCTCAAAGTGGATGTGTCTGAGCCGACCAGCGAAGACGCCGTAAAGATCCTCATGGGGCTGAAATCCTATTTCGAGGAGTTTCATAAGGTCAAATATACCAAGGACGCTATCGAGCAGGCTGTGACCCTGGCGGTGCGCCATGTCACCGATAGAAAACTACCCGATAAGGCTATTGATGTGATCGATGAGGCCGGAGCGCGTGAGCGTCTCAAGCCAGAGGCGAAGCGCAAAAAAACCATTGGAGTCAAAGAGATAGAATATGTGATCGCCAAAATCGCGCGCATACCGCCTAAGTCTTTGTCCCGCGATGACGCTAAATCCCTTAAATCGCTTGAAGCCGATCTTAAGCGGGTTGTCTTTGGTCAGGACTCGGCCATTGAACAGGTCGCCGCTGCGGTCAAACTGGCCCGCGCAGGATTGCGTGAGCCCAACAAGCCGATCGGCTCTTACCTCTTTGCCGGTCCGACCG
>CALDSY010000041.1 GCA_937924355.1 uncultured Caulobacterales bacterium | reverse complement strand
GCGGGCGCGGACCTGCGCGCGGCCCTGGGCGAGAACGAGGTCATGACACTGGAGCCGGGTGCGCGGGCACTGGTCCCGACGGGACTCGCCATGGCTCTACCGGCTGGCTATGAAGCGCAAATCCGGCCCCGGTCCGGCCTGGCCTATAAACATGGCATTACGGTGCTCAACACGCCGGGCACCATCGATGCCGATTATCGCGGCGAGGTGAAAGTGCTTTTAATCAATCACGGGACGGAAGCTTTTGACATCAAGCGCGGCGAACGCATTGCCCAGATGATTATCGCCTCCATTACGCAGCCGCATTTTCTGGTGGTTGAAGAGCTGACCGATACAGACCGCGGCGCCGGCGGTTTTGGATCGACGGGTGTAAACTAAATTAAATCCCAGAGTGATGGATTTTTCTAAATCTACTCAGACTCGGACGGGGGCGTACTGGCTTGCGCCACGGTTACAATCATCTGCCGGTAGGGGTTCAGATCATATCCGGCTTCGGCGGCGGTCGCGATTATCTCATCGGTTTCCATGGTGCCCGCTTGCGACAAGGCCCAGAGAATGGTCGAACGCGTGCCCGAGGCGCAATAGGCTAGAACCGGTTCCCCGGCATTGTCTAAAATCTTTCGAAGGGCATGGACCTGCTCCGGTCCAATTCCGCCCGCCACAGGAATAGCGAAATAATTCATATTCTGACTCTGGGCCGTCGCCATAATCACATCGCCCGGCGTCTGCATGTCCGATTCTCCGTCGGGGCGATTATTGATAATAATACCAATCCCGGCTTCGGCAAAATTGGGCATTTCGGTCGGGCTGATCTGCCCGGCCACGTAATATTTGTCAGATAGTTTTTTCATACTCGCATTTTGACCCTATTTTGATAGGAAAGGTCAATGGAAAAAAACGGCTCTTTGAATTTGCGCGCCTTTGCGCTGGCCACGCTTGTGCCTGTCATCATAATGCTCGTGGCCATGTGGATGAAACCCCTGTGGCGGGACGAGTATTTCTCGCAGTTTTTCGCAGACCCGCGCGAGAGCCTCTCATTTTTGCTCAAGGACCGCTGGGCACCAGACCCTCATCCCCCGGCTTATAATCCCCTGCTCTGGTTATGGAGTTTTATCTCTACCCATCCGTTTTGGCAGAAATGCCTGTCGCTGATCTGTCTGGCATTGGGCGCGCTTGCAGCACTTAGGTTGATGGGGGCGGCGCACAAACGCCGTCTTTGGGTATTTTTTCTGATTTGTCTGGGCTCTTACTGGGTGATTTATTTCGCCACCGAAATCCGGCCCTATGTGATGAATTTCACCCTTAGCGCGCTGCTCACTCTGGCCGGGGTCAAAATCCTCGAAACGGAAAGACCGGGCTTTTCGCTTTACCTGTTCTGGGTCTGCATTGGGATTGTCCTCTCCCTCACTCATTATTTCGGGGCGTTGTGGTTTGCGTGTCTGGGGTTTGTCGTCGGTGTTACCCAGCTCGGACGAGGGCAAAAATCCGGCTTTCTCTTAACCGGGCTAATTACCGCCCTGGGCATCATCCCTATAATGCTCTGGGCGAATTATTCCTATGGCCAGATGGATTTTACGGCCATCGCCAATGACGCGCCTCTGGGTGAGCGGTTCGTGGCCGGGGCCAAGCAATTCTCACGCGGCCTTCTGGTCAAGACCTTTGGCTCTAATCCATTGATCACCTGTCTATCCCTGGGCGCGCTGGGGGCGGCGCTCATGGGCAGACGCCGGACGGACACGACCCTTATGCGGGCTGTCATCCTCACGATAATCATGGCCTTTGTCCTGCATCTGTTTTTCGTCAACATGATCAAAGAGCGGGCCTTTATTGTGATCATGCCAGCCCTGCTGTGGATCATGGCCGGAGCCATGGCCGGGACCCAGCATAAATGGGCGCGGTTTGTTCCGGCCGTCACCATGATCATGCCATTTGTGTTCATTCCGGAATATTTTAAAAACAAAGAAGCAATCCCCGAGCTTCTGGCCGCCCTGGAACCCCACCGCGCGGCCTGCGCGGGACAACCCCTGGCCGTCTATTACCGCCCGGCCCTGCCCAAAGATCTTTATCCCTGGACCAGTGAGAAATTATTTGGAGATTTTGCCGGTGAGCTGGTGGATATCCGAAAGGCGTCCCATCTGGCCGACACAACTTGCCCGGTGCTGGCTGTGTCTGTCCTTTTGCCGAAAAATGACAAGGCCATGATCGAAGAGGCGACCGGCTATTTGCTCAAAGCCGGGTATAAGCTCGATGAGATAGATTTACAGAAATTTGGCAAAGGCCGCACTTTGCTTTGGGTGAAATCCACAAAATAATACAGCATAATACAGCATAATACAGCGCGGCCGCCAGTTTCACCATTTTGTCATTTGCGAAAATGCGCGTCTTGCGGCAATCAACATGCGACTAAAACTTTGGATGACCAGGATAAGACAATGGATGATCTCGATTTTCACGCAACCAATGCTGACGTGCGCGACAGTGTTCAGGACCGTTACGCCGCCGGCGCGCAGGCCGTCGAAGCCGCCCTTTGCTGCCCTGTGGATTATGATCCGCAATATCTCAAAATCATCCCTCAAGAAGTGCTCGACCGTGACTATGGGTGCGGCGACCCGTCCCGCTATGTGCGCGAAGGCGATGTTGTGCTGGATCTCGGCTCTGGCGGCGGTAAGATTTGTTTTATCGCGTCTCAGATTGTGGGCAAGACCGGCAAAGTTATCGGCGTCGACATGACCGATGAAATGCTGGACCTATCCCGCGAAACCGCGCCGGTCATTGCCGAAACCCTCGG
>CALDSY010000040.1 GCA_937924355.1 uncultured Caulobacterales bacterium | reverse complement strand
GCGCGGATGCATAGGCAGCGCCCAGCTGGCCGCCGTGCCCATGCCCATCAAATACGCGCCTCTATGATGGTAGACAACGCCCTTAGGACGGCCTGTGGTGCCGGAGGTATAATTGAGCGCCATTGCCTGCCACTCATCCTCCAGAGGCGGCGGCGTATATTCGGGATCCTCTTCGCCAATGAAGCGTTCATAGTCAGTGAGGCCTGCCGGGATATCCGGCTGCGCGGCGGCATAAGGATCGTCAACAATGATCACATCAGGGGAAAACTCGCTCTTGGCCAGAGCCTTTGCCACGACCGGGTATAACTCTCGATCGGTGATAAAAAGCTGGCTTTCGCCGTGATCGATTATATAGGCAATCGTGTCCGCATCCAGCCGGGTATTAATGGTGTTGAGCACACAGCCCGCCATGGGCACGCCGAACTGACATTCAAACATTTCGGGCGTGTTATGGAGCAGCACGGAAATTGTATCATTTTTGCCCAGGCCCCGCGCATTTAGCGCCGATGCCAGCTGTCGGCAACGTCCCCGAACTTCCGCCCAATTATAGGCTCGATCCTCATAGACAACCGCTGGACGGTGCGGAAAAATATCAGCCGTGCGGTCTAGAAAGCTAGTAATGGTCAGCGGCGCGTAATTGGCCGGCGTCTTCGGCAATTCATCATAGGCTTTCATGGTCTTACCCTCGCATTCAATTTCTATAGTCCGGTTGCTTGCGATCTAGCATTCGCATCAAGGCGGGCCACTCATATTTCCCCGGCGGAAATACATCATATTGCTGAGCGGCCTGCTCCCAAATATCGGGATCACCGGGGTGGATATTGTCACCCGCAGCCAGCAGCTGCACAGCGACTTCGCAGGTGCGTATCAGATAATACATACGCATAAAACATTCACCGGCGGTCCGGCCAACCGTCAGCAGGCCATGATTGCGCATGACCAAGCAATCCTTGCCTTTGAGCGCCGCGGCCAGACGGCTTCGCTCATCTTCGTTCAGCGACACACCTTCCCATTCATGGTAGCCTATTCGCCCCAATAGAGGCGCGCTGTCTTGCACCCAAAAAGGCAGTTCTTTCAATGCCGTGGCCGCAATTGCTGAGCGGGGATGGGTGTGAAAAACATAATGCTGCTCAGGGAAATTAAGATGCACAGCACTATGGATTATAAATCCCGTTGTGTTGACGTCTTCGGGCCCCTCAATGACCTTGCCTGTTTCATCGACTTTGATCAGATTTGAAGCCGTGACCTCATCATACATCAGACCAAATTTATGCATGTAGAAATGCTGCTCGCCGCCCGGCGCGCGGGCCGTAATATGGTTCCAAACCGTATCATCCCAGCCGTAACGCGCCGTAAGCCGGAACATGGCCGCAAGCTCTATGCGGACCTGTTTTTCCTGTTCCGATAAACTTAGCTTAGACACCTATACCTCCCGGACATATTGATAGTCCGGCATGATACCTTTTTCAAACTTTTTGAGGTTCTCAGCGATAATTTTTATAGAGGTAAAAGGATTGGTCGCCCCGGACATATGAGGCGTGACATGGACTTTGGGATGAGACCAAAAAGCCGAGTTTTTCGGCAAGGGCTCTTGGTGGAAAACATCCAAGGCCGCCGCAGAGATTTGACCGCTATCCAGCGCCGCCAATAGATCATCTTCATCGACGACTGCACCTCGGCTGATATTGATAAACGCGCTGCCGCGTTTCATGGCCGCGAAGATGTCTTTGTTTAGGTAGTAACGCGTCGAGCGATTTGACGGCAGCATGGACACGACAATGTCCATCTCTGGCAAGATTTGCAGCAGGCTATCTTCCCCCGAAATAGATTGCACATCTTCGAAGTTTTTCTCCGACCGAGACCAGCCATAAGTCTCATAACCATTGCGCGACAAGACCTGCGCGATATGCCCCCCTATAGCGCCTTGACCCAAAACACAGACTTTAACTTCTTGGGCGAGCGTGGTCACATATCGCTTCCACTGAGCCTTTTTTTGTTGCGCCCGCAATACTTCCATGCCCCGTTGAAAATGGATGATCCAGTAAAGCGTATAGAGCGCCATATCCTCGGCCATATTGGGATCAATCATCCGGAAGACAGGCACATCTGGAAAAGCTTGATAAGCATCTAAATAGTCCGTCCCCGACCCCAGGGAGAACACTGCTTTCAGGTTCGGATAGTTTAGAAGGTCGCCATCGGGATGTTTCCAGATGATCGCATACTTAATCTCGGACGGGTCATAATCAGCGCCAAACTCAACGGCCTTTCGATCCGGCAAATAATGCGCAAGCGCCGCCAGATATTTGTCATGCCAATGGCCGTCATTATTGAGAAGGATGGTCATCTAATTCCGAATAGACCTCCCATGATCCAAGAGGCCGACAATCCGTTCCTGCGTGGCGGGTGTTTTGGCCAGCGTTAAAAATGCCTGCCGTTCAGCGTCCAATAAATCCTGTTCGCTCCATTCTGTGCCCGGCTCAATCTCGCCGCCTGTTAAAATTCGGGCGAACTCAGTAGAGACGACGGCGTCGTGCGGATAGAGCTTGCCTTTCTCGACCATGTCATTGGCCCATTTAACCATTTTATCGTAGAGTGGCTTGCCCGCCATTTTTAGTTTCGGGCGGTCAAAACCAACCTGTTCAGAGCCGTCCTTGATGGCCGCCATGGCCTCACTGAACAGTCGATCCCGGTTATTGACGTATCGGTCATTGGGGCGGAGCATAGCCATGTCACGGGCCAGTACAGGCGAGCTAGCTGTCTTGCCATAGCCAAGCGCCATATAGGCTTCCCAGGCTGCCGCTTCCATGTCGCACTCTTTTGCGGCCAACCAACGATAAAGGGTTTCCTTACAGCCGCCCCCGCCCGGGATGAGGCCGACGCCGGACTCGACCAGCCCCATATTGGAATTGGCATGACAGATGACCTGTTTGGCGTGAAGGACCACTTCGAAACCGCCGCCAAGTGACAGCCCGACCGGCGCGGCGATAACCGGAAATGGTGCGGAGGCCATTTTCTTTCCGGTCTGCTGAAAGTGATCAAGGAACTTATCAAGACCCGTCCAATCTTCGGCCTCAAAGTAGGAGCGAACCTCGCGCAAATCTGCGCCGCAGGAAAAATGCTGGGCGTCATTATGGACAATCAATCCATCAAGTCCGTTATCACTGACATGGCCCAAAGCCTGATCCAAGATCTGCATGGATTGTGAGCCGAGCGCATTGGCCTTGGAATGAAATTCCACCAATGCCACACCTTCAATTTCATAAGCGCTCGCGGCCTCATTTTCGAAAATGGGCGAGAGGGTTTTCTTGCGATCATTAAAGCGCATGGCGCCTTCAGGCCGCGTTATGGGCAATGACCCGCCGCCATATTTAAGCGAACCAAGCTCGCCGTCTGTTTTGTAAAACGTCGTGCCTGCTGCCTGACGGAGGAAATCCGGGACGTCGCGTTGTTCTTTTTCCAGGCGCTCGATCAGATAGTCGACACCGATATCGTCCATGAGCTCAAACGGCCCCTTGATCCAGTTATAGCCCATCTTCATGGCGTCATCGACAGCAACTGGCGTCTCGCCCACTTCCGGGATCAATCCGGCCGAGTAAACCAAGACTCGCGACATGACCTGCCAGGCATAATCGCCATAACGACTGTCATCTTCAAGGATATGAATAATGCCGTCTTTTTCGGCTTTGGCAGCCGGACCGTGAACGAAACCGGCAACCGGCTCATAGTCGCCCGTCTTGAGATTGATGACCTGTTTTTCGCCATTTTTTGTGCGGTAAAACCCTTGACCGGATTTACGGCCCTTTTGGCCATTGGCGATCATATCGGCCATAAGAGGTAGTTTGGTTCCGAAGGTATGGAAGTCATCGCCTTGCGGCAAAATACTCACCAGGCTGGCGGCTACATCGGACATGAGGTCAATCCCGATAAGATCGTAAAGCCCGAACACGCCCGTTTTGGGAATACCCATAGGGCGTCCAAATATGCCGTCGGCTTCTGTGGGCGAAAGACCCATATCATTAGCGACATGCAGCGCTGTTTGAATGGCGTAGCAGCCAACCCGATTGCCGAGGAATCCTGGTGTATCCTTACAGGGCACAACGCCTTTGCCGAGCTGTTCATCACAAAAGGCGTGCAGCTCTTCCATAATGGCCGGGTCCGTGTCTTCACCGGCGACCAGTTCCAGAAGCGGCATCATCCGGACGGGATTGAAAAAATGGGTTATGGCGAAGCGTTTGCGAAACGCCAGAGGCATATCCTCAACCAGAAGCCGGATCGGAATGGTGGATGTATTGGAGCTGATAATCGCTTTATCATGGCAAACATCATCGAGCTTTTTATAAAGGTCCTTTTTCAGATCAAGACGCTCTAGAATAGCTTCAGCGATCCAGTCACATTCAGCCAGCTTGTCGAAATCATCGCGAATATTCCCAACCGTAATCAGTTCCCCTGCTGCCGGGCTTAGAACCCCCGGATTGGCGGGATGGGTGATGCGGTCTTTGCCGCGCTGGGCCAGCGCGTTGACGTCACCCTCCTCGCTTGGAAGGTCGAGCAATAAAACTTCGATGCCGGCATTGGCTACCTGACCGGCAATACCTGCGCCCATAGTCCCTGCACCGATAACAGCTGCTTTTTTGATCGTCATGGGTCGCTCCTAAGCGGCTTATTTGTTTTGAACAGAGGAAATGAAGTCCCGCAAAGCCTCAAGGGTTTTACGCGGCGCTTCGATGGGCAGCATATGACCATAGCCTTTGATGATCACAGGCGTAACGCCCATGCCTTCGGCCAGTTTTAATCCGGCTTTCAG
>CALDSY010000039.1 GCA_937924355.1 uncultured Caulobacterales bacterium | reverse complement strand
GTATTACTGGTTTCAGCCGCAATTGCGCTGAGCGCGTGTAGTGAAGACAGCGCCTCGCCTACCACAGAGGTGCCGCCACTGGGCGGAGGCGGCACAGGTAATGCCATAGTTGGTAAAACCGTAGTTGGACCGATTTCCGGGTTTGGTAGCGTCATTGTGAACGGAACCCGGTATAATACGGACCAAGCTAATTTTATGATCGACGGGGTCCCTGGCACGCAGGCGGACCTGAAAGTTGGTCAAATTGTGGTCCTGAAATCGGACAATAATAACAACGCTCAGAGCGTCAGCTATGAGGAGATTGTTGAGGGACCTGTCGCCGGTCTGGATGTTAATGCTGGGACTTTCATGGTGCTGGAGCAATTGGTCATTGTTGATAATCTGACCTCGTTTGATGACGACATTAATCCTGAAAATATTGAGGGACTGACCAATGGCATGATCGTTGAGATCAGCGGTGAACGCGATGCCAATGGCGACATTCGCGCGACAAGAATCGACAAGTCTGACGATGACGACAATGACTATGAAGTACATGGTGTCGTTGAAAATCATGATCCGGTTGCCATGACATTTTATATTGGCGACCTTAGGGTCGGTTACGCGAATGCGGAGCTAGACGATTTCGGCGCCGATGGTATCCAAAATGGTGATTTGGTCGAAGTGGAAGGTAGCACATTCCTGAATGACGGGACTTTGGTCGCAACAGAAGTTGAAAACGAAAATGATGACGATAACGACCGGGACGGGGATGACGATGATGAGGGCGAAATTTCTGGCCTGATTACATCTGTCGACTCGGCCACGCGGTTTACCATAGGGACCACAACCGTCATCATCACCGATAATACGGAATTTGAAGACGGCAGTGCAGCCGATCTGGTCCTCAATGCGAATGTTGAGGTCGAAGGTCAATTCAATGAAAATGGCGAGCTCGTCGCTGAGGAAATTGAATTTGAAGACCGATCGGATACCGAAGTCGAAGGGCGGATTGACGCTATCGATACGGTGAACCGGACGATCACCGTCGGCGGGATAACGTTTGCCGTTACAGACACGACCCGTTTCGAAGATGATGATGACGACAATGATCAGACGTTTTCATTTGAGAACTTGGCTGTCGGCGATCATGTTGAAATTGATGGTTATGAAGACGCTTCGGGTACGCTGATCGCGACCAAAGTAGAACGCGAAGCTGACGACGATGATGACAACGACAATGACGATGACAACGACAATGACAATGATAATGATGAATCAGATACTGAAATCGAGGGCGCGGTTTCCGAGATCGGTTCGGATCATCTCGTTGTAGCAGGTCGGACTATATTCGTTGATGCCAATACGGCGTATGAACTGAATGACCGGGAGGTTTCGGCTGCCGAATTTTTCGCCGCCGTTCAAATCGGAGATATCGTTGAGGTCGAAGGCTATGAAGATGAAGACGGCAATTTTATCGCCGAAGACATCGAGCTTGAAGACGACGATTAATCCAAAAACATTAAAAGAGGATCCTCAAGCAGGCCCTTGATATATTGCATCATGGCGGCGGCGTCATAGCCGTCGATAATGCGGTGGTCGCAAGAAATAGAAAAATTCATCACGAGGCGTTCTTTCACCTCGCCGCCATCCAGAACAATTTTGGGCCGGATTTTATTGGGCCCAAATATTGCCACTTCCGGGCGGTTGATGACCGGCGTGGTGACGATCCCGCCAAGCGGTCCCAGTGAGGTCAGCGTGGTAGTGGCCCCGGTGAGCTCTTCTTTTGTCAGGGTAGCATTGCGCGCCCCTTCGGCTAAGCGGCCAATCTCTGTGGCCGTTTCCCAAATGCTCAGGCTTTGGGCGTTTTTAATCACAGGCACGAGAAGTCCTTGATCAGTCTGGGCGGCCATGCCCAGATGGACGGGCTCAAATTGTGAGAGAAAGCCCTGCTCATCATTATAGCGGGCATTCATTTGCGGCCACTCGCGGATGGCGGAGATCATGGCGCGAATAATAAACGGCAACACGGTGAGCTTAGGCTTATCTTCGCTCTTCTTCGCGTTGAGCCGTTTGCGCAGGGCCTCCAGCTCGGTGACATCCATTTCTTCCACATAGGTAAAATGGGGAATGTGCCGCTTGGAGGCCTGCATGCGCTCGGCAATGAGCCGCCGCATGCCGATAATTTTAATCCGCGTTTCCCCAAGCTCTGGTTCTAAAGCCTTTTCAAAGCGGTCCAGATCGGCGTGGGTGACATTGCCCGACTGGCCGGAGGCCGAGACTTTCGCCAGATCAATACCGGCGTCTTTGGCGCGCTTGCGCACGGCCGGTGAGGCGAGGGCCTTGCTGGATTTGGCGGACGGTGTTTTTGTGGCTGGGGCTGATGTGGGTTTTGTTGCGGACTTTGGTGGTTTAGGGGCAGGCTTTGAAGCGGGTAAAGGCGCAGAGGAGGCGAGGGCCCCTTCGACATTTTCAAACACCACCAGATCCGCGCCGACGGCGATAGTATCGCCTTCGCCGCAGCCGAGTTTTGCGGCAATACCGGAAACGGGCGCGGTCAGCTCGATCGTGGCCTTGTCGGTCATGGCGTCAGCGACAGGGTCATCTTCATTGACCTCTTGTCCTTCTTTAATGTGCCAAGCGGTGATCTCTGCCTCAACCACACCTTCGCCAATATCGGGCATTTTGAAAACAAATGTCCCGCCTCCCGTGCCGGACTCTTCGGTCCGAACTGGGGGCGCAACGGGAGGCGGAACATCTGCCGAAGCTGACAAGTCAGCTTCTGTTTCGAATATTACCACGTCTGCGCCAACGGCCAGTATGTCGCCTTCGTCGCAACCTACAGCGATGATCTTGCCGGACACCGGTGCGG
>CALDSY010000038.1 GCA_937924355.1 uncultured Caulobacterales bacterium | reverse complement strand
GGTGGCCGTCAGCACGGGCCTGATCCAGAGCATGTCCCGCGACGAAGTCGACGCCGTGCTCGCCCATGAGATCGGCCATGTAGCCAATGGCGACATGATCACCCTGACCCTCATTCAGGGGATTACCAATACATTTGTGCTCTTCTTTGCCCGCATCGTGGCCCAGGCCGTGGCCGGGGCTTCGCGCAGCCGCGCCATGCAGATGATGGGCTACCGGATGACCTCTTGGGTGCTGCAAGCCGCCTTTGGCTTTCTGGCCTCAATCATTGTCATGTGGTTCTCCCGCCGCCGCGAGTTTCGCGCCGATGAAGCGGGCGCGGCCCTGACCTCACCAGAAGCCATGGCCTCTGCACTGGAACGCCTGAAAAACCCTGTCAGCAATCAGGACGCCCTGCCCGAAGGCATGGCCGCTATGGGTATCTCGCCGAATTTCCGTCACCGCCTTGGCGGCATGCTGGCCACGCACCCATCTCTGGATGATCGTATTGCGGCGCTTCGCCAGCAGGGATAATCGCCATGCGATGTCTTGTGATCCTCGCGGTTGGACTGATATTAAGCTGCACGCCCGCTTGGGCGCAAGACGCAACAAACTCTGACAGCAATCCATATTCCAAACAGGCAATGGCGGATGCTCTAAAGCCTTACCAATTTCGGTATTTGACCCGCGCTGATCTGCTGGATTTACCGCATAGATATTCCAAAGGTTTCGAGGAAGAGTCCATGGCGGAAATCCGCGGTTGGATAAAAATAGATCGGCACGGCGCACTCTCGCTCTACACGTCTCAAACAAAGGCAGACACAGACTCGGATTGTGTATCCGTTCAGTATTTTGGTTCGAACTTTTTTGCGAGCGATGAGGAAAAAACCGACATCAATTTGTTTCAAGGCTTGTATGTGCAAATGATTGGCACTCCAGAATATTCCCAACGTTCGGACACAACAGGATTTGGTGGCGGATGGGTTATGTACCCACCGCTCAGCGTCTCTGATCAACCAAACTGCGAAAATGATATCGGTTTCATGGCATTGAGAATGGATGTGGCTAAATAGCTGAAACCATCAATCCGAGATGTTTTTCAGACATCTCCAGCGAAATGCCAGGCTGGAAACCAAAGCCATCGGCAAAGAAAATAGAAAAACGACAATCAAGCCGTAGAAAATTATATATAGGATAATAGCGAATATCGGCAAAACGGCCATGCCCGCGTTAAAAGCCATCTCTGTTGCACCGTTCAAATCGCTATCCTTAATCCAATTATCACTCATTAAGAGAGACACCAGATAAATAACGATAAATGGGATGGTCGAAAATCCATGAGCTTGCCAGAGCGCGTTTTTTCCCCACCAGCTCATGAACAATTCGCCGAACCCGCTGAAATGGCCAAATGGGCGTTCCAAAAATTTGTAGTGATGATTGTAAGTCTGCAAATGGCCAAGTGATAATATCCCCGCAACATAAACAAACAAACCGCCGAACAGGAATATTCCTTTCCACGTTAACAGGCCTTCAGTTGAAGCTTTGAGAAAACCCAGAACCGGTAGGAGAGCGAGCGTCAAAGGAATGATTCCGCTGATCGCAAAGCCTGTCCAAAAATGACGCGGCGTATTCTCCCGAAGCTTGAGCATTCCTACGCCTAACAAAACTCCGCTAATTATTCCTGAATCTCCGGGCGCGACTTCATTCTAGTCTTGCGTATTCTACATATTTGTATATACACAGCTTATGAGCAAGATTGTGGGATCGATAACCGTCTGTTTTTTGGCCTTTGGGTTGAGTGGCTGCGGCGGCCCTACGGCGCCGGTTTTGGACGCCAAGACCCAATCCGAGACCATCACCACCCCCCTCAAAATCGTTGAAACACGCTGGGGGCCGCGAGAGCTTTATGATCCGGGGCAAGATCCAGAGTTTATGGAAACGGTCACCGACATATATAACCGCGGTGATGTGACCTTTGGCGATTTGAAAATCCATAATATGCTTCACCGTGATGTCCAATTGCCGGCGGATGTGACGTTCGTCCGAAATGCCCTCATATCCCAGCGTCTGGATATGGCGAGGGCCGGATGTAAAACCTCCTATCATTATTCTTATCGCAGCAATCCAGAGGAAAAGGGATTTGTCCGGCCATGTGGCGATTCAGTTTTCGGCAGCCCGCGGCTCTCTGTTTGTGAAAAGAAAAACTGGCGGGCCATTGTCAACACGGCTGAACTCATTCAGGTTCGTATCAACGACAAAGACCTTCACAAATACCGTCTATCAGCGGCCAAGCAAATCAGTCCAGATAGAGGAGAGAACGGCGAAATTTTGGCCTATTCAGAGTTTTGGATTTACAAAGAAGACTTTAAAAACCCGATTGTCGGTATGGCGTTTATAGGCCCACAATCTGGCTACACGCTGGAGGAAACCCTCGACATGCTCACCGTGTCAAATTGCAAAGAATGGCATCGGGACAACTGGCAGGAGCCGTAGACTATTCACTTTTCCAGAGCCATAGTGCCTTATCAATGATGGCCGCTTCATTGACGTGTAAGTCTCCGTCGGCAACGGCAACACGCCACAAATGATCCAAGGCGGCGTCCTTGTCGGGAAAATCTCTGAGTTTGAGAAATTGCAGCGAAAGCCATCTGTTCCGGTTGGGACCGTGAATCATGGCGTTGATCTCGCCAATATTCTGCTTCAGCCATTCCCGGGTCAGGCCCGCTTTCTGCCCCGTTTCATGACTGAGCTTATCAATGGCCGAAATGAGTTCTTCAAGTTCATTGGCATGAATTTTACTGTCCGCGATCATCACAGCGGCCAGAATGGACTTTAGCGTATCACCGTGCCGGTTGGCATTGTGATGCGAATAACGGGCATGCATGTTCGAAATTTGTGACGACATAAGCGCCTCCATAGGAGCCCCCTTGGCAAATGCCAGGTGAATCGGACTTGAATGGTAGAGTTAATCAAACCTTAATGTCTCCCCTAGCGAAAGACCTCTACAGTCCCGCCCCTTGGCAGAGCGGCCTGGGCCCTGTAGTTTCTAGTTATGTTAAAACAGATCTTTAGTGTGGGCATTGCGCTTTTGGGGGTTTCTATCGCCCAGGCCCATAATCCTAAAAGTGATCCGAAAAATGGTGAAGCGCGCTATATCGCCAATGAAGCGGTGATGATTAGCCAAGGCGATACGAAGATCCTGTTTGATCCCCTGCCGCTCACCGGGTTTGGCACTTATCCGGATGTGCCGGAAAAGGACGTCAAAGCCATGATGGCGGGCACCGCGCCCTATGACGGGGTCGATGCGGTTTTTATCAGCCACGCCCACCGGGACCATTTTTCCGCCGAGGCCATGAATAGCTATATGGCGCGACAGACCGAAACACGCCTGGTCGCGCCGCTCCAGGCCATTGCCATGATGATCGCGGCGCCCGGCTGGGATGACGCCTTCAAGAAACGCATAGCGCCCATCAAGCTGAACTTTGGATCGGCCCCCGTTCGCTTTCAGACGGACACTCTGGATATCGAAGCCGTGCGCATTCCCCATAGCGGCTGGCCCGGGCGCGCGGATATCGAAAACATTGTCTACCGGATCACGCTCAATGATCTGATAACGGTCGCCCATATGGGCGATGCCGATATTAATCCGGTCCATTATAAACCCTTGGCGGA
>CALDSY010000037.1 GCA_937924355.1 uncultured Caulobacterales bacterium | reverse complement strand
CTGGAATTACTGGCCAAGCTGGACGGGCATTTCGAGAGTTCAAATACGGTCCATGAAGAGGGTCAGTCTTTTGACGCAAAGAAAAAGTAATTTCTATGGATGACCATTCACGCCCATGGATGAGCCGCTGAAAAAACTTATGATCAGCGTAACCAGGTAAACGGTAATTCCGTATATGGCCGGGAGTCGGAGAGCGTACTGCCCATAGTCTGAATTTCCTGGTGATATTTTTGCTGCCGGGCGCGCACTCGCCGCATGACGTAGTCAAAAAGTGCATCGGTGCGTGTGCGTACGTCGGCTTGGTCCCGGCCACTCAGGGCAATCCAATCCGGTTCCGCTTCGGCAAAGAGTTGCGCCCCAATGAGAACATGACCCAATTCATGGTGATAGCTCTCGCAGGTCATCTTGTCCCATTTTGCCCGTGAGACCGCATCTGCCCGCGCGTAACCCGTCCAGTCGATCACGCTAAACCGGGCATTCATGACGATATTATATCCATTTGGCTTGATCTGGAAAAGCGAGAGGTCTTTGTTATGGGTAAAATCCAGATCGAGTTCATAACCTGTCTCGACCGACGCAAAGACCACTTGATTGACATTTTGTTCGACATTGTCCTGCAATGGACGCTGTGCGATGAGGTTCCGGTAGGCTTGAGAAAAGGTGTCCCCTTTTACAGCCACACGCTCTGCCTCCGACAAGCGCAGCTGTAAACTTCCGCCCGCTGGCAACTGATAATGCGCCTCGCCGCTGGCCATTTTAAACTTGAAGGGAAACCCCCCTGGTATTTCAGGAATTGTTTGCTCCAACAGGTCTTCACAGCTTTCATCTCCGAGCCAGAACACCTGTTGGGCGTGAGCCGAGGTCATAACGGTGAAGCTGATTAGCCATGCCATGACCCTTTTTGCAATGTTCCACCCAAGACGCATGAGAGAATTCTTAGACATGGCCTCTATTCGGTTCAAGCGCGAAAGTGACCTAATATGACAAGGCCAATGTAGATTAGTACCGACGGTTGACTTTTTCCCTTTCTGCTTTCACGTCTTATGACGTGGAAAAAGGGGACCAAAATACGGATCTGTCGACCGAAAGCATCTTTCGCCTCGATCGCATTCAGCGCCAACTCAGAGATGGCGCTGACAATAGAAAAAGGCGCCGCGCGCGCCACCACGAAAAGCGCAAAAACAAGGAAAAGAACCAACAGGATCAAAATTATATCCTGACCGGAAAAACCGCTCCGTCTGAAATTCCGCCGATCTTTACCCTTAAAAACCTCGGCTGGGTTTTGTTTAGTCTCATTGTCACAGCCTGGTCTTTAAATGGGACACTGCTGGGGCCCGATGGATTTTATCAAACCTTGGACTCCACTGACGACCTTAAAGATTTTGGCCCGATGGGGGCCTATCTTATGGTCATCTCGGGACTCATTCTTTTTGGCATCGGAACTGCAGCGCTGCTGGCGATGGCAATTTTTGATTTAGAGCGCGTGAACCGGCACGCGCGAAGTCAGGGCTATGTTATCAATCTTTGGGAGGACCACCTCCCAATTCTTATTTGCGCTATTATTGCCTCAGTGATCTCAGGACTATGGGCCACGGCCATGATGTATAGCAATGCGCTCAGTACTATTCTGACTTTGTGGCTTGTGTTTTTCACTAGCCTGGTCTTTACCATTCTAGTCGCCATACAATTCTTCGGCGCCGCCTCTCATAACCGCAAGGCTAGATCCAAATGAAACCCGTTTTACAAACCGAAGGCGAATTTAGAGACTGGTTTTACTGGCCACAAGAAGCGTTTGAATTCGGTGCGGCCGGTCCGTTTTATTTCAAAGAAATCGATGACGAGTATGTTTCGCGTTTTCGAGCCGAGAAGAAGCATCTCAATGGTGGCGGAACAGTCCATGGCGGCTGCCTTATGACTTTCGCCGACTTCGCGCTGTTTGCCATCGCTACCGATCACATAGAATTTTACGCGGTGACCGTAGCCTTTACCAGTGAGTTTCTCTCCGCGGCGAAAGAAGGCCAGTTAATTGAAGCCAAGGGTGATGTCTTAAAAGCTGGCGGTTCCATCATCTTTGTGCGCGGCCTTATTACGGCTGACGGCAACCCGGCTTTGAACTTTTCCGGTACAATCAAAAAACTCCAACCTCGATAGCGAGTAAACGTCCATGCATATTTTTAGAGCAATTCTTCTTTCCGCCTCAATAGGGGTCGCAGCCTGCGCGGCTCCTAAAACAAACGACGCCCCCATAACATCAGACACAAAAGCAACAGCGTCTCCACTTCATGATACCTCGGGTCCAGAGATCACTGAACATATGCCCCAGCCTGCCATTTTAGTTTTTTCTAAAACCAATGAGTGGCGTCACAATGAAGGTATAGCTGGCGCAGATCACTTCTTTGTCGGTCTTGCCCGAAAGAAGGGCTACGGCATTTATACAACTGAAAATGGATCATTCTTTAACGCCGAAACGCTCGCGCGTTTTAAAGTGGTTGTATTTAATAACTTCACCGGCGATGCGCTGAGCCCCGATCAAGAGCAAGCCTTTCAAACCTGGCTTGAAAATGGCGGCGCTTGGATGGGTATCCACGGCGCAGGCGATAGCTCCCATCAGGATTGGGACTGGTATCAAAACAAATTAATTGGCCCAACATTTATCAGCCATCCCATGGCGCCGCAATTCCAAGACGCGCGTGTGGTGAATCTGGCGCCCGAGCATCCGATCATGAAAGGCGTCCCCACTGATTTCACCCATAATGACGAATGGTATACATTTGACAGCACAGCCCAAAGTCATGGCCACACCCCGCTCGCCGGTCTGGACGAGTCTACATATAGCCCAAAAAATACTGTGTACGGCGTCGAAGATCTTCGCATGGGCGAAGGCGCGGTCAACCACCCAATCATTTGGAGCCACTGCCCTGGCAAAGGCCGCGCTTTTTACTCGGCTATAGGCCATCTTGAGACCAATTACGAAGATGGAAATTACGCAAGGCTTTTAAACAATGCCTTTGATTGGGTGAGCCGGAAAACAGACAAAGATGATTCCGCCTGCCCGGATAAATAATTAGCTTTTCTTTCGATCTTTATCAATAAAACGAAACAGACCTTCTTGCGCCGTTGAGGCGATTAAACGCCCTTGCTCGGAGTAAAAGCTACCGCGGTTAAAGGTGCGTGCCCGGCCGGAGCGCGGACTATCCAGATAATAATAATTCCAGTCATTGACGTTTATATTGCCATGAAACCACATAGAATGATCCAGGCTCGCGCCCATCATTTTACCCGTAACAAATCCATCACCGTGCGGCCGAATGCCAGTCCCCATCAACGCCTTGTCCGAGATGAAGGCCAGTAAGGTCATATGCATAATCGGGTCATCGCCAATTTCGGGATGGACCTTAAACCAGAACCCGTGCTTGGGCTCATATTTTCCAGGCTTTAGAAGATCGCCCAAAAACGGCGAGCGCAGTTCTATGATGTCTTCGGGAAAGATCAGATAGTTGGAGCGGATACGCCGCTCCATATCTTTGGAAACAGTCTTTGAAAGCTCGGTAACCTTCGCATTGTCGGACTTTTCGTTTTCAAAGGGCGGCACGTCATCCGGCAGGTCAAATTGATGGGACGGACCATCTTCGATGCGATGAAAAGAGATGGAGCTGTTGAAGATCGCCTCACCATTTTGGCGGGCCACCACCCGGCGCGTGGAAAAGCTGCGGCCGTTACGGATCGGATCGACTTCATAAATAATGGGTTTGGAATGATCCCCCGGCCGCAGAAAATAACCGTGCAGGCTGTGCGGAACTTTATCCTCATCCACAGAGCGGTATCCGGCATTTAGCGCCTGCGCCAAAACCTGTCCGCCAAAAACGCGCGGCAAGCCAAGATCAAGCGATTGACCCAAAAATAGATATTTGTCGATTTGCTCACCATGCAGTGAGTTTTTTATCTGATCCCAAGTAAACATGGACGCGGTGTGGCATTTTTACGGAACAGCTTCAAGAGAAGAGGCCCCGCACCTTTGCATAAGAGTTATTCCTCTCTCCCAGAATTATTCAAAGGGTCGCTCCAGGGGTCATTGGCCGTGCATATGCCGGCCTCACAACTCGCGGTCACTTGGGTGATATCACCTCCATAGGGCCGGCATTTCGTGACCATTCGTCTTTGCTTCGAAATAAATTCAGCACAGGCCAGATGAACCTTATTGGCCGCGTCCGTAGAACAAACGCCCATATATACGTCGCAGTCGGCATCAACCTGGCAGGTTTTTGTGGCCTCCAGTCGCCAATAAGTCGGAGGTTTGTTTTCAACGCCCGCCAGCGCTTCGCATGAGGCTTCCGGAGCGGGTGTGGAGTGCAGCTCCTGACATCCGGCCGCCAACAAGGGCAGCCAGAATAGACAAAACCAATACCTATTCGCCACTCAAGCGGTCCACTTCGCGCACCAGATCGAGAAACTCGGCCCGGTAGCCATGTTCATCTTCACCCTGAGCATCGGAGGCCAAACGGGCTATATCTTTATAGCTAGTTTCCGACAGCTGGCGATCACCTCTAAGTTTTTGGCCAAAGGCGGCCACAGCGGTCGCAAAGCGCACATCATCGGCGGCGCGGCCCAAACGGCGTTCTTTCTCCGGTCCAATAGGAATTGTCTGCAAAGAGCTCTTATTGGCCTGGGGCAATTTGTGCCGGATTTTGATAAAGGCAAACTCATCAGACCCCGTATCGACAGGTGCCTCGGCCCGGGCATAGCGCAGATCATCAACAGTGGTTTTGGATCCGACAGGCGTCAGTTCATAAATGGCGGTGACGCTATGGCCGGAATTGATATCGCCCGCATCGACCTGGTCATTATTAAAGTCCTCGCGTTTAAGCGCGCGGGTTTCATAGCCGATCAGGCGGTATTCCGCGATAGTCGCCGGATTAAATTCCACCTGGATTTTCACATCCTTGGCGATCGGGATCAGCGCGCTGCCCGCTTCGTCGGCGAGGACTTTTTTCGCCTCTGACAGACTGTCGATATAGGCAGCAACCCCGTTTCCGTTCTGGGCAAGCGATTGCATGAGTGCGTCGTTATAATTGCCGCGACCGAAACCCAGTACAGACAGGAAGATACCGTTCTTGCGTTTCGCTTCGATAAAGCGCTTCATTTCATCGGGCGAAGAGAAGCCCACGTTGAAGTCACCATCGGTTGCTAGGATGACTCGGTTGACGCCCTCCTCCATGAAACTCTCCTGTGCCTTTTCATAGGCCAGCGCCAGACCGGCTGCTCCAGCCGTTGACCCTCCAGCCTGCAGGCGGTTGAGCGCGCGTTTTATAGTGCCGGTCTCGCTGGCAGGCGTTGGTTCCAGAACCGTTCCAGCACTACCCGCATAGGTCACAATCGAAACCGTATCATCCTCATCGAGCGTTTCCAGCAGGACTTTAAAGCTCTCAATCAAGAGCGGCAGTTTCTTGGCCGAGCGCATAGAACCAGACGTATCAATCAAAAAGACAATGTTACTGCTCGGTGTTTCACTCACCGGCGGCACATAGCCTTTAATTCCGATATGCATGAGCTTGTTATCCGAGTTCCACGGCGACGGCGTCACTGTCACATTGGCTTTGAATGGTTCAGACTTGGAGGTCGGCGCAGCATAATCATAGGGGAAATAATTGATCATTTCTTCCAGACGGATGGAGCTCGGCCGTGGCAACCGCCCCTGATTGATCGTCGAG
>CALDSY010000036.1 GCA_937924355.1 uncultured Caulobacterales bacterium | reverse complement strand
GAATATCCAGGCCGAGCGCATCGGCCAGAGGTTTGGCGGTGGCAAGTGTGCGTTTGTAATTACTGGAATGGATGTGGCTGACATTGCGGGATTTCAGTTTGTCTCGGAGGAGCGCCGCGCGCGCCTTGCCCGCTTCGGTCAGGGCCGGATTATCGCCGGTCTGCTTTTCCGCATGACGGACAAGGAAATAGGTGGACAGGCCGGTTTCGACGGATGCGGGCCCTTTGCAGGCCGCGAGGAGAATAAGAGCGACAAGCGCCAGGATTGGGGTCAGGATGTTTTTCATAAATTCAACCTAGGTCCCAAATGCCGAACAGGCAAGACTTCCGACATCCCGGCCTACGAGCTGGGAACCACGGCACAGGCGGCGAAAGTGCTATGGATCCCGGGTCAAGCCCGGGAAGACGGATTGGATTCAGATAAAATCATCCACTTTGAACACACGCCGCAGCATCTCATCCGTTAGCACTTTATCTGTCGGGCCGGCGGCGGCGAGTGCGCCTTCGTGCAGCACCCAGACCGTATCGGCGAATTTGCGGGCCAGCGACAAATTATGCAGCGCCGTGATCACGGTTTTTCCGGCCTCGGCTTCGCGCTTTAATATGCCCAGGGTTGAGAGCTGATAATAAGGGTCAAGCGCTGCATTGGGTTCATCGGCCAGCAGGATCGGCGCGTCCACAACCAGAGTACGGGCCAGCAGAACCCGCGCCTGTTCTCCGCCGGACAGCTCGCCAAAAGGACGGGTCAGGAAGGTCTGCAGATCGGTCAGTTCGGCCGCCCGGTTTATGGCCACCTGCCCGTCTTCACTGATACGGCCCAGACGTCCGCGATACGGCGCCCGGCCCAGCTCCAAAATTTCCGCCACGGTCATAGCGGGCTGAGCCGTGCGGTCTTGCGCCAGATAGGCAATACGCTGCGCCCGTTCGCGGGGCTCCAAGAAAGATAAAGGCGTATTGCCGATCCAGATATCACCTGTCCGGCGAGGCAAGAGACCGGCCATGGCCTTGATGAGTGTAGACTTACCGCTACCATTAGGACCAACCAGCGCAATGAACTGGCCCGGCGCGGCCTCTACATTGATGTCGCGGACCACGGGATGCGGTCCGTAACCGGCGGAGACGTCTTTGAGGCTTAAGCTCATGCGCGCACCTCTCGCACCACCAAATAGAGGAAAAACGGCACGCCGATCAGCGAGGTGAGTATGCCCAGATACAAGGTCGTGCCCGGCCCCGACAGGATACGGGTCGCCATATCAGCCAGAAGGAGAAACCCGGCGCCCGCTATGGCCGAACGCAAGATCAGGCGTTCCGGATCAGCACCGAATAACAACCGCACCAAATGAGGCACAAACAGGCCGACAAATCCAATAGCCCCGGCCACGGCCACGCCGCTGCCGACACAGAGCGCCACGCCCAGAACCAAGGTCAGCTGGACCTGCGCCAGAGAGACGCCCAGACTTTGCGCGGTCATCTCCCCCAGGCTCAGCGTTTTGAGGTCACGGCCAATATACCAGAGCATGGCAATGCCGATCAATGTGAGCGGGCCAGCCAAGGTCATGTCGCCGAGGCTGGCATTTTTAAGGGTTCCCATCATCCAGTAGACAATCTCGGACAACGCCCAGGGATTGGGCGACAGGTTCATGATCAAGCCTGTGACGGCCGTGGCCAACGCTCCGATCCCGATGCCCGCTAGGATGAGCGTGCTGGCCCCTTTTTTGAGACCGGTCATAGCTAGGATCAAGAACGCGCCTATGGCCGCGCCGATCAACGCCGCCATGGAAATGATTAATCGATCGCCGCCGAAATAAAGTGCCGTCACGGCGCCGAGCGCAGCGCAGGCGGAAAAGCCAAGTATGCCGGGGGCGGCCAGCGCGTTGCGCGTATAGCCTTGTAATGCGGCCCCGGACGCGCCGAGACCGGCCCCGACCACAATAGCCAGGAGGGTACGCGGCAGGCGCAGCTCCCAGATGATTTTCCGATGAAGCTCGGAACCATGCCCCGTGAGCGCCGACAACGTCTCGCCGAGCGACAGGTCCGCCGCCCCTAGAAAGAGCGAAAGACATGCACAAAGCAGCGCGCCCATTGTCAAGAAGGCCAGCCTCATTCTGCCAAGTCCAAAATACGCCCATTAAGGCGCTCCGCCGCCTCGACCAGTCCCGGTCCGGCGCAGGGCCAGAGCGCGCCCGGAATTTCAAATCGCGGATAATCGGCGATATAATCCTTAAAAGCCTGATGGCGCACCGGATTGGAATTGACGCTGTCATAGCCGTCTTCGAAATAGGAGGTCAGGATCAAATCCGGCTTCAGGCCGATGAGCGATTCCATCTCTGTCCCGTGCCAGCCTGTTGTGGTGATCAGGTTCTCGCCGCCCGCCGCGCGGATGACGGCATCGGCAAATGTTCCCGGCCCGCCCGTGCCGCCGGAGCGGGAGAGATAAAGAATGCGGGGTTTTGGGTCCGGCATGGTGAGATCAGCGAGGCGCTGCTTCAGCGAATTTATAGCCGGTTTGGCTGAGCGGCCCAGCGCGGCGGCGAGTGTGTCCAGATTGGCAAAGACGCCGTCCATATCTTCGCTCCAAGTCAGAGACGTCACGCCTGTACCTGCGCCTAGAAATTTCGACGACATATGCCCTTCGCCAGGCCCAAAAACCAC
>CALDSY010000035.1 GCA_937924355.1 uncultured Caulobacterales bacterium | reverse complement strand
ATATGAGAGACATCAAACAGGCCGCAATGCTCGCGCGTATGCAGATGCTCTTTCATAATACCGAGCGGATATTGCACGGGCATATCATAGCCCGCGAACGGTACCATTTTGGCGCCGGCGGCAACGTGTTTGGCGTAAAGTTGGGTTCGTTTTAAATCAGTCATGTGGCGCACATCCATATTTGGGCTTTCGCCCGGTTGTGCCACCAGCTGTCCTTTCAGGCCTGAGAGATTTACTCCGTCGGCGGGGCCTTTCACCTTTGCGGCCCTCTTTCCAGCTTTTCCTACTTTATCGGTCCGTTTGCCTGAGCGTTTCCGGTGACGGTTGCGCCTTCGGCGGTCGTTTTTTAGAACGACTCTCTCCCGATAAGTGGTTGAGGTTTCTCACATTGATACGTTTTTCGCAAGTGTTTGCACGCGTTTTCGTTTGAATTCTCTAGTGTAACTATTATTTTTTGCAATTTTTTGTAGAAAACCGGCTCTTTATGAATTTGCTAACCATGAATTTACACAAATGGGAAATCAATTCCACTCAACCTATCCGCTAACGGCGACCTTATTTTTAGCGCTGTAACAATTGGGGCAACTTTGCGAGACATTCGTACGTTGCGATGTGGATGGAGAACATAATGTCACAAAGAGGGAGCAAACTCTTCGACGAAGCACTCGTGCTTGTCGTCAGAGGCAACGAAGCGATAAGCTCACAACTAAATACACAGCTAAAGACAGCGGGGTTAAAACCCATATTCGTTTCTAGTGGAGAGAAAGGTCTATCAGTCCTGCGCCATGCCCGAGAATCGAATACGCCTCTTGCATTGGTCATTTGCGATTATGCGCTGGGCGATCTAACGGGCTATGATTTTGTGACAAGAACACGACAAGATCCTCTTTTAGCGGACACCAAGATTATTTTGACAACCCAGGATCATCCCATGGGTTACCTGTCTGTGTTTCAGCCCATGGGCGTCAACCACATTGTCCGCTGGCCCGGCCGCGCCGAAGATTTGACCGGCGCTATTGCTGAATACATTCCGGTGAGACGTGAGATTAAGCCAACAGGTCAGATCCAGGACCCATCTTTGGATTCAGAAGCGCGGCCCTTTCGAATTTTGGCGGCCGACGATAACGCCATTAATTTGGCTGTCCTAAAAGGCTTCCTTAATTTAGCAGGTTACACCCCCGACACGGTCGTCAACGGGGCGGAAGCCGTGAAAGCCTTCAAAAACCTTCAATATGATATGATCTTGATGGATATCAGCATGCCAGTCATGGACGGTGTCGTGGCAACCTTGCAAATTCGCGAAATTGAAAAGCGCATAGGCAAGGCACCAGTGCCCATTATAGCCATCACCGCGCACTATACCCCTAGCCAGAAAAAACGGTATCTGGAAGCGGGCATGAATGACGTTCTTGCAAAACCCATCAGTCAGAGTGAAATTGAGAATTGCCTGAGTGAATGGTCGCCTAGGTTCGAGACAGCCACTGAAACCCGGCGGGCCGCATTCGGCTAAATCGATTTTTTGAAACGGATGAGGATTGGACGATGATCTGATCCTGTCCGTGGCAATACATCAGACTCTCCCAGATCAATCTGAGTTCCAATCAGCGCATGATCAATGGGAACTCCCAAAGGTAAAAAACCATCCTTCCAGGTAGACTCCCAACGGGGATCACCGGCCCTGCGTCCCGGTATATTGCGAAAGGCCGGTGCCCATGGTGCGAGGTTGAAATCCCCGACGATGACGAAATTTTCGCTGGCGCCGATTTCAGACTTAAGCATGGAAATAACAGCATCCCGACGTCGCATCCCCGCATGAGCTAAGGGAATGCGAGGATGAGTCAGGAAGAAATCAATCTCTCCCTGATCAGTGAGGAAAGGAACATGTATAATGGACCGTGGAAAATTTGGATAATCCTCGGCAATTAGTCGGGATGGCCCCAATGGAAACCGACTTGCTATAGCTTTGACACTTCCTAACTTTCGACCATCGTCTGCATGATCATAAAAGAGGATATAAGGGTAATCGGAAAGATATTTACTGAGGAGGTCACTCGTCATTTCAGGTGGCAATTCACTCAATGCAATCAAGTCCGCAGACTGTTTTCGGGCTTGCATTTTGACCGTGTTAAACGCTCCGGGCTTTCGCCTTAGATTTGCAAAAATCACCGTAAAGCAATCGCTGTTCTTGCAAATTCCCGGATCTGACTTGACATATTTAGAACCCGGAAAAAGCGGCCAGAATGCCAAAACCCCAAAGACGAGTAGAAACAAAGCAGAAACGCCCTTCCTGGCATTAAGCGCGACGCAAATTGACAGAACGACGATCGGAAGAACCTGCCGCATAAATGTCGCAAATAGCTCAAACGGCCAGTTGGGCTTGACTAGGCCAGTATTGGAAATGGCTATCAACACTAGGCAGACCAGCAGTCCCATATAAATGACCCGGCCTGTCATGCTGACAAACGGTCTCATTACATGCGTTCTGGAACTTCCAGGCCGATAATATGGAGGCCCAGCTCTAATTGTTTCAGGGTTAGATTGGACAAAGCCAGTCGAGACGATTTTACGTCTGCGGGCACGTCCTCTTTCAAAACAGGGCAATCCGTCCAGAACCGTGAATAGGCTTGAGCCACGCGAAAGAGGTGCTCGCAAAGGGTATGAGGCGCCCGGCTCGCTTCCGTCTTTTCCAGGGCTTTATCAAAGGCATCCAGCGCCAACACCAATTGCAATTCCGATTGATGGGAAATCTGAATGTCTCCGGCCTCTACATTTTTCTCAGCCGCATTACGTTGCAACGATTTCATCCGCGTCGCCGCGTAAAGCATATAGGGTCCGGTTTTTCCCTCGAACGCCGTAAAGCGGTCTATGTCAAAGATATAATTCGTCAGGCGTTGATTCTGTAGGTCTGCGAATTTTAATGCGGCCATACCGACTTTATTGGCGATGTCCTTCAACTCTGCCGCGTCAAAATCTTTGCCGATTCCGTTTTCTTCAAGACGTTTATGCGCCGCATCACGCATCATTTGCGTCAGATCAGCTAGACGCAGGACGCCGCCGCCTCGGGTTGTGAACGGCTTGCCGTCTTTGCCGTTTACTGTGCCAAATCCCAAATGTTCAAGCTGATCAGCTTTATACCAGCCGACCATCTCGGCCAATTTAAAAACCTGTTTAAAATGAGTCGCCTGTCGTTGATCCACGACATAAAGAATTAAATTCGGGTCAATCTCATTTTTTCGATCCACCAACGTGGCCAAATCGGTGGTATGGTACAGAACCGCTCCCGCACTACTTTTGAGCATTAATGGAGCTAGACCTCTACGTTTTCCTGCGGGGACCCCATTTTCTTTATCTTGCTCATATATAGGATCCAACGGCACGACCAATGCACCGTCAATTTCTTGAGAAATACCCTTTGCTTTGATCTCTTCAATCATATCAGGAATAAGCGGATCGACCGAGGCCTCCCCTTTCCACAGATCAAAACTGACCCCTAATTCGCCGTAACCGACCTTGAGATATTCAATGGAGACATTAATAAAATGAGCGAGCAGAGCGCGATAGCCAGGCCGCCCGGCTTGAAGCTCGGCCGTTGCAATCTGTGACATTTTTTTCCGCTCTGGATCGGCTTTTGATTTCGTGCTGGCGGCAGGATACATGCGCGCCATATCATCCATAGACACCGGACTTTCCGCAGGGAACTCATCGGTAATACTCTCATCGAAATAAACTAAGTCCGGTTGCTCTTCTTGCAGTTCAGAAATCAAGTGCCCCATTTGCAGGCCCCAATCCCCAAGATGGACATCGCCGATGACCTCATGCCCCCGGAACCGGAACAAGCGCTTTAACGCTTCACCGATAACAGCCGAGCGCAAATGTCCAACATGCATAGGTTTGGCCACATTGGCGCCGCCATAATCCATAACAACTTTTAGCGGT
>CALDSY010000034.1 GCA_937924355.1 uncultured Caulobacterales bacterium | reverse complement strand
TCTCCCAAAACGCCAAAGTGCGTAATGGGTGTGAAACACACACAGACCATGCAAGGATCGTGCAAGTTTCTGTTTTTATTATGATTTTTAAGAAATAAATGTAAAGCAACAGGATTTTGAATCCCGCGCGTCTACCAATTCCGCCACACCCGCGAACCAGAGAAACCGCTCTATATATGAGAGTTTTTAGATTGGCTAGCCGAAAGTATTGTCGATTGAGAAAGTTTTTAAAATTTATGCCGCGTCTGAATTTGCAGCTCTAGCCATCTTGAAATCGTGATAAAATGACCAGATCGCCCGTGCGGCCGTTTCTCCAGCCAAATGTTCCCGAATGAGCGCATTCATCTGAGCTTGTTCTTGATCAAACGGCTCGCCATAGCCCAGCTCTTTTGCGGCCGACAAAGCATACTGAGCAGCAGATGTCTCACACTTACTTTTCAGATTATTCTCGAGGTTGAGCAGATATTTCTCTACGCGATGAATAATCGGCGATGCGTAGCCCATTGTTCCGTCCCGGCTAGTCGATTGGCCTCAAATCCCACTTATCGGCTTAACGACGTTACTTTGTAAAAGTGTATAGCGCCAAGGTTTTAAAACCGTGTTCAGCAATACACGAAATCCCGTTAACCTTTGCTAAGCATGAATTTTGTCTTAACCGGCTAGAGGGGTATGCCCTCTTCGACGCAAAATTCGTGTACATGGGTTCGAATGGTGGACAGGCGCGACTCGATAGAAATAAGCGGCGTAATCAGTTTTTTGAGCTTTTCCGCGTCCAGCTCCAACAAAGCAGCTTTCACCGGTCCTATGCCTGTTACGGGCATGGACAAGCTTTCAAAGCCCAGGGCCACAAGACAGGCCGCTTCCAATGGACGGCCCGCCATTTCTCCGCAAATCGACACGGGGACACCCGCCGCGTGACAGCCGGATGCTATAAATCTCAAAATGGACAGCGAAGCAGGATGCAGGGGATCATAGCGATCCGAGACCCGCACATTATCGCGGTCAGCCGCAAAGAAAAACTGCATGAGATCATTGGCGCCGACAGAAACAAAATCAGCATGGTCACAAACGGCTTTGACGGACCAGGCCAGAGACGGTGTCTCAAGCATAACGCCCACTTCAATTTTATGAGGTAAAGTCTTGCCGAGGCTTGAGGCCCGCTTGACCTCGGTTTCGAACAAGGCCTTGGCTTCGATAAACTCGTCAACGGTTGTGACCATGGGAAACATGATCCGCAGATGTTTATTAGCAGCAGCCGCGATCAGGGCCCGGCATTGATACCTGAGCAGCGCCGGCCGATCGAGGCCGATGCGTATGGCGCGCCAACCGATGGCGGGATTTTCTTCGGGCACCGGATCCATATAGGGCAGGATTTTATCCCCGCCCAAATCCAGTGTTCGAAATGTCACCGGCCGTTCGCGGGCCGCCAGTATAGCCTTTTGGTAAAGCTCGGTTTGATCCTTAAGGCGCGGCATGAATTCGGCTACCATAAATTGGAACTCGGTGCGAAAGAGACCAATCCCGTCAGCGCCCGCCATATCCATTTGGGGGAGGTCAACAATGAGGCCGGCATTTAACTGAAGCGAAACATGGCGGCCATCTTTGGTTATAGCAGGTTTGTGGCGAATAGCCTCATAGGCCCGGGCGACTTCGCCTTGAATATTGATCCGGTGCTGAAATCCCTCAAGACGGCTTTGGACCGGACGAATATGAATCTCCCCGCTATCGCCATCGAGCAAGACTGTGTCACCCATTTCAATACGGTCGAGAATACCTTCGGCGCGCCCAATCAAAGGCAGGCCAATTGCGCGGCAAATAATGGATGTGTGAGAACTGTGAGCCCCTTCTTCGAGCACAATCCCGGCCAGCTTATCCCGGTCATAATCCAGCAGTTCCGCCGGTCCTAAATCTCGGGCGAAAATGATCGCATTTTGGGGAATTTCCTTTTTACCCGGGCTCAGGGATTCCCCCGATAGGGCCCGCAACAAGCGGTTGGCCAGATCTTCCAAGTCATGAAGCCGAGCTCGCATATAAGGATCCGGTGACTTCATCAGGCGCGCACGATGTTCGTTTCGAACCCGTTCAACGGCGGCTTCGGCGGTCAGACCTGAATTGACCGCTTCTCGGAGACGCTTCACCCATTTCCGGTCATAGGCAAACATGCGGTAGGTTTCGTAGATTTCCTTGGAGGCTCTCGATAGCGAGGCGGCCTCCCCGCTCACCATGGCATCGACCGAGGCTCTAAGCTGGGCGACACCCTCTTCGAGGCGAATTTCTTCGGCGGCAATATTATCGGCGAGAAGATTATCCGGGGCAACAGGAGGCACATGCAGATGGGCAATACCTTGGGTTAATCCGTTGGCGAATGTTTTGGCGGCAATGGATTCCGGCTTGGTCGGGGCCAGCGTAATGCCTTTTAGCTTGCCCTTTTTGCCCCCTATGCGCTCGTCATCAATAATGATTTCTGCGAGCACCATGGCGACTGTCAGTAAGTCTTCAACTTCTTCTTCATTAAAAACCCTCTGCGCTTCACTCTGGGCGACCAAAACACCTAATGTGCGGCCACCGCGCAGAATGGGCACCCCTAAGAAGGAGGTATATTTCTCTTCTCCTGTTTCCGGTCGGTATGAAAACAACGGATGCGAGGGCGCATCGGCCAAATTCAACGGGCGGGCGGTCTGAACCACATGACCGACCAAGCCTTCATTGGGCTGCATGAGGGTTTTGTGGACGGCCGACTTTTTCAAGCCCCGCGTCGCAGACAGCTCGAGCTCCCCGCTCGGTCGCCGCAAATAAATCGACGCCACAGCCACCTTCATGGCGTCAGTAATAGCGTCGACAAAATCATCCAGGCGCTCCTGAACGGACTCTGTTCCCGCCATAGCCTTTCGAATGGCGCGCATGAGTTTAGGCGGACGCGTATTTATGTTAGGGTCTCTGCTCACCGGGGCAACTTAGCACTAAAATGTGGCCGGACTAAGGAAATTTTGGATTTAAAACCAATCATGCCCCAAGGTTGGGTCAAAATTCATCGCGCCCAAATCAATATCGCAATGCTCCCGGATAAAGGCCATATCAGCCTCAAATGTCTTCAAATTCGGCAGGTTCGCCCCGTCTTCCCAGGATGTCATCGGCACGGGTCCCAGCAATTTGGAAAAGGACTTATTGTATTTTGTTTGTGCTCTCAACGCGTTTGCGCGTCTATCTGAAAGGCGAAAGTATCGCGTAAATTCGGGCCTGATCTGCATCAGACCGGTCAGATCTTTGTAAGGCAGAAACAAGGATAAATTCCGGTTCGCGCTCAATTTCATCCAAAGTAGATTGCCCCCAAGAGACGGATTGCGCTGCTGGGTTACATAATCATGCGGAAGAGATAGTCCTGTCTTGTTGAAAAAGTCATGAATGATGTCCCCTTCCAGTAATAAATTGGGGTGGAACCATCCAAAATTTATCCGCCCGATTCCGCGCCAGCGCCGGATAAAACCCCGCGCCGGAAAACGATATTGGGTGAAGTCTGTAAAGGTTTGAAACTTTCCCTGATTTTGCACAGCCTGCCGGAAAGACGACATCAGGTAATCTGCATATTCTCTGACGTAGCAAATGATTTCCACATCGGCGTTAGGGAAGCTGCGAACAAACTGGCGGATGCGGCTCATACGGTTCAAATTTTGAAATTCTTCGCTGGAAAACAGAAGCGTATGGTGATGGGGCTGAATTTCCGCACTCAGTGAAGTGATTATCTGGGTCAAATCCAGCCCATCTATCTCTCTGTAATCACACAAGCGCGCCAGGTTGTGATGCGCTATGGCATGATGGCCCGTTCCGGCTCGCGGGTACAATATTCCTTGCCGGTCCAAAGACTCGCGAATACTCGTCAGATAATGCTGCAAAGCTGAGGTGCCGGATTTATGCCGGCCAATATGCAAGATAATTCGCTTGATCTGCGACAAAATCAGTCTTCCGGCATACGGTTGGAAATGAGTTTGCTATGCATGGCTTTCAGGACAGGAGAAGTATCATCCAAATTCGCCTGAACACTGGAAACGCCAGGCTCCGCTGTTGCGAGATTATCCTGGATTGCATCGAGTATCGGCTGTATGTTCGCAAGCTTAGTTTGAACAGCCTCCAGAGCCGGACGAACTTGATCTAGTTTCTTGCGAGCATCGGCAAGAACCGGTGTCGATTCACTAATCTTAGACTTACTGGATCCGATCATCTCCGGTGTGTTCTCATATTGATCCTGCAACCCCTGAAGAATGGGTAGAATATTGTCGAGCTTGGTTTTTATGGCGGTCAGCATTTGCGGCGTCTTATCAATATTCTTGTCGATCGCCGTCATTATAGGCTCAACATTATCAAGCTTGCCTTGGACGGTTTCCAGAAGCTCAAAGGCCGTATCCAATCGTTCCTGAGTTATCTCAATAAGCGGAACAATTTGCTCTAGTTTCTCCCGCGCGGAATCGACCAAAGGCGGCGTGCGGTTTATCCGGCGCCCGACCATTTTAAGATCGGGAATAGTCTTATTGATTTGGTTTTGCATGGAATTGATGAGCGGTGTCGTCTCGTTCAAAAGCTTCTTCTGCGCATAAAGACGGTTATAGGCTTCGGCGATCATAGATGTCGTTTCAGCGAGAATATCGTCTTGTGAAAACTCAGCACTGCTTGCGGCTTTAACCGGCGCAAACAAGGATTTTTCTTTAGGGAAGTACTTGTCCTTGACCCACTTATTATCCGCCTTGGTCAGCTTTTTGACGATTTTCAAACGTTCGGCCGATAGGGCTGGCTTCTTGTATTTTCGTTCTCCGTCGATTGCCATCAGATCTTCGATTAAAAATGTTCGAGACTGGTTTTTTTCGCCGTCAACGATATTGGGAATTTTAAGATTGATGGTTTTTAAAACCTCCAGGCCGACAACACTCAGAGACTCGTTCTGACGGGCGACCTGAATGTCATCTTCGTGTTGATGCAGGCCAACCACCTCCAGGAAGTCCTTGATCACATCGCCGCCGCGAAGCTTCTTACGATCAAAAATGCGGAGCGTTACATTCCCGGGAAAGCTGTCTTCTGCGCGCTCGACCAGCATGCGGTAATTCAAAAACGATGGGAGCGCCTTTTGGTCCAGCTGTCCAAACGTGCCAAATTCAATGCCGCCACTTTTGATATAGGTCGAATAAAGACTCATCAGCAGAGCGGACTGTTCGCGAAGATAAAGGACGAACTCCGTCTCTTCGGCAATGGAGTCGCAATAATCACGGAGCTTTTTTAGATTGGTATGCCCGGCAATGAATTCGCTGGACAAAATCAAAGATGTCGCTGACGTGGATTCATATTCCTTGGCGAGTTCGTCTTTTATCATGGCGACGAACTTTTCATGATCCCCGCCGCGTTTATCGACCGCCGCCAAAAACAAGGGGCGTTCCTTGTATTCATCGCAGAACATGGCACCGAGAAGAATGTTTTTCCCCACAGCCGTCGCCTTGGGATAGAAAAAACCCAGTTTCTCTACGCGCCCTCTATGTTTGTCGAGTGCTCGCTGAATTGACGTGGTTCCAGTCTTTTCAAGGCCGGCATGCAAATACAGCTTCTTAAATTTTTTCATTAGATATTAGGCAACCTCCAGCTCGAACGCACTATGCAGGGCACGAACGGCCAGTTCTGTATACTCAGCATTGATCAAAACGGAAATCTTAATTTCAGATGTGGCAATCACCTCCACATTGATCCCGCGTTCCGCCAGCGCTTCGAACATGGTTTGGGCGACGCCTGTATGAGAGCGCATGCCGATCCCGACGATAGATACTTTTGTGACATTGGAATCTGAAGTGATACCTTCAAATCCGATTTCATCCTTAACCGCCTCGAGCGCGCTTTGCGCTTTTTCCAAATCCCGTTTGCCAACAGTAAATGTCAGATTGGCGGCCGACTCGGCCTTGGAAATACTCTGAACGATCATGTCTACAATGACATTGGCATCGGACATGGTTTTGCAGACCTTGGCCACCATGCCCGGTTTATCTTCCAGGCGCAGGATTGTGATCTGGGCCTCATCACGGGAATAAGCGACCCCGCTAACGACTCGTTCTTCCATCATAGCATCTTCCTCGCAGACTAATGTGCCGGGATTATCCGCGCCGGCTTCGGCAAAACTGGTAAGCACCCGAATGGGTAATTTATGGTTCATGGCCATCTCAACGGATCTGACCTGCAATACTTTCGCGCCCAGTGAGGCCAGCTCCAACATTTCTTCAAAGGCGATCCGGTTCAGACGCCGAGCCTCGGGCACAATGCGCGGATCCGTGGTATAAATGCCGTCCACATCCGTATAAATATCGCATCGATCCGCCTTGAGCGCCACAGCCAGCGCCACCGCAGAGGTATCAGAGCCGCCCCGGCCCAGAGTCGATATACGCCCTTTTTCCGTAATCCCTTGAAACCCGGCCACAACAGCTACATTGCCGTCGCCGACGGATGCGCTGAGCTCGGGGTTTTCAATGGCGTCAATGCGGGCCTTGCCATGGGCCATATCGGTCTTGAGCGCAATCTGCCAGCCCAGCCAGGAGCGGGCGCGTACGCCGCGCCGGCGCAGGGCAATAGCCAAGAGCCCGGAGGTGACCTGCTCGCCGGAGGAGACAATGGTGTCATATTCATCGTCAATAGAACCGCCCAGCGTGTCATTGCGCCCGTCTACCCGGTCTCTATCCAAGTCATCAACCAGGGCCACCAGCTTATTGGTTTCCCCGCTCATAGCGGAAACCACAACAGCCACCTCATGTCCGGCCTTGGCCTCAGCCGCGACTAGATCGGCCACATGCCGGATGCGTTCTAGATTGGCGACGGATGTGCCGCCGAATTTCATGACGATACGCGCCATTGATTTTCCTCTATGCAAAACGCGGCGCTTTTACGCGGGGTAAGCCCCTTTTACAAATATATTCTCGTGATTACTGTGAGAAATCTGGTCAAGGAATAAAAAATGGCCCACGCCGAAACCGCGCCTAAGCATATCAGCTCCGTTTCCGTCGATCCGCGAGAGATGGAGAGCTTTGCCCGCATGGCCGCGGATTGGTGGAATCCGGCCGGCAAGTTCAAACCTCTGCATGTGATGAATGCCTTTCGCATCAATTTCATCAAACAGACCATATGTGAGCATTTTCACCGAGATCCGGACGCAGAGCTACCGCTCAAGGGCCTGCGGCTTTTAGACATTGGCTGCGGCGGCGGACTTCTCTGTGAGCCCATGACCCGGCTGGGCGCTAAGGTTACCGGCGTTGACGCACTTGAGAAAAACCTGAAAACCGCCAAGGCACATGCCGAACAAACGGGGCTGGATATAGAGTATCGTCATGGCACAATTGAGCAATTGGTCGAGAGCGGTGAAACCCCATTTGACGCAGTGTTAAACATGGAAGTCATTGAACATGTGGCCAATCCACCGGACTTCATCAAAGATTGCGCAGCTATGGTCAGGACAGGCGGATTAATGTCCTGCTCTACCATAAACCGCACGCTGAAGGCTTTTGCCTTTGCAATTATTGGCGCGGAATATGTCTTGCGCTGGCTGCCGCGCGGCACCCACCAATATGATAAACTCGTCAAACCATCAGAGCTACAAAATTGGCTCCGGCTTGCCGGATTAACGGCGGACCCCT
>CALDSY010000033.1 GCA_937924355.1 uncultured Caulobacterales bacterium | reverse complement strand
AGTGAGTTCACGCATTGAACAACTCCGTTGATGAGATATGTGAGGCGTAATTGCCTAGGTCGTTAGAATGCCCAATAAGTTAACGTTGTCAATTCATTAACCATAATATTACCGAAACATTACGGAATATGTCGCTGATATATCACGGTTTTCACAAGTTTACCCTATATTTACAACTATTAATTTATTTTTTTATGAGGGTAAGCAGCCCTTGTTTGTTGATACTTCAATTTTATTGTTTAGCGGCGCCCGAATAGTTTTTCGATGTCAGCCAGCTTCAATTCTACATAGGTCGGGCGGCCGTGATTACACTGCCCGCTATGGGGTGTTGCCTCCATTTGGCGCAGAAGCGCGTTCATTTCTGAGGCATTTAATCGCCGTCCCGCGCGAACCGAACCGTGGCACGCCATGGTCCCGCAAACATCTTCGAATCGCTCTTTTAGAGACAAAGCTTCGTCATAAGCCGATAAATCATCGGCCAAATCCCGAATCAGGCCCTGTATATCCATTTCCCCTAAAAGCGCCGGCGTTTCCCGAACCGCGATAGCGCCATTGCCAAAGGCCTCTATCATGAGCCCCATTTCGGCCAGCTCTTCCGCCCGCGACAAAATTCTGGCCACATCTGCTTCGCCCAAATCAACGATATCCGGAATCAGAAGCGTCTGACGTTCAACCCCTTGTCCTGACATAGCCTTTTTCATACGCTCATAAACCAAACGCTCATGCGCGGCGTGCTGATCGACAATGACAATACCGTCTTTTGTTTGCGCAACGATATAGGTCTCATGGACCTGTGCCCGCGCCGCGCCGAGCGGGTTTTGACTGAGATCCACGCCTTGTTGGGGTTGATAAGCCGACTGGGCTTCTTCCACTTTCGCCGAAAACCCATCGACCAATGGCTGTAGCTGCAGATCCGGTCTTGGCGGCGGCTGATATTGATATCCTCTTGACCGATAATTTCCCTGCAATGGCATGGCCGTTCCGCCCGATTGAATTTTGCCGAGCGCGTAATCTGAAACCGTCGTGCTGGCCCGGTGCCCGGCCCCTGCCAGAGCGTGCCGCAAGGCTGAAACGATCAAACCGCGCACAAGATTTGGGTCGCGAAAGCGTACTTCGGTCTTGGCCGGGTGCACATTAACGTCAACATGGGTCATGGGCAGATCTACAAACAGAGCCGCAACCGGATAACGATTACGGGCGAGGAAATCTTGATAGGCCCCCCGAATGGCCCCGTGTAAAAGCTTGTCTTTCACCGGGCGCCCGTTGACAAACAGATATTGATGCAGGCTATTGCCCCGGGAATAAGTGGGTAAACCGGCAAAACCTGTCAAATGAATACCTTCCCTTTCGGCATCTATGGGCAGAGCGTTATCACCAAATTCACGGCCGAGAACAGCGGCCATGCGCGAGAGATGCCCCTCTTCACCCTCGGGCTGGGCATTGACCCGGAATGTGGTCCGCGTTCCTGAATTTAGCGAAAACCCGATGACCGGATTGGCCATAGCCAGACGTTTAACCGTATCAGAGATGGCCAGGCTTTCGCTGCGTTCGGATTTCAGAAACTTCAGCCGGGCCGGCGTTGCGTAAAATAAATCCCGAACTTCGACCTTGGTCCCGGATAATCCAAATCTCGGCGCAGGTTTGACAGAGCCGACCTCGCCGCCTTCGACAATAATCTGCCAAGCTGAGTCCGCATTGGCAGTCTGGGTGGTTAGGCTCAGCCGCGCGACAGAGCCAATGGACGGGAGAGCTTCGCCGCGAAACCCCATAGTCGCGATATTCAGGAGATCCCAATCCCCGTCCGCATTGGGAGAAAGTTTGGACGTCGCATGGCGTTCAACGGCAATGGGCAATTCAGCCGCGCTCATGCCTTTGCCGTCATCTGTGACGGAAATATAAGTCCGGCCACCGTCTTCATAACGGATGTCAATTTGCTGGGCCCCAGCGTCGACCGCATTTTCGACCAATTCCTTGATCACACTCGCAGGCCGCTCAACCACCTCACCGGCGGCAATACGGTTGATGGTTTCCGTCGGCAATCGCTGGATGGAAGGAATCTCTGTCATCGGCATGAATATACACGGACTAATCTGGTTTATAACCCACCTATGCCGTAAACCTCGCTTGTATTGTTAGCAAAATCCAATATTAGCGACGTCGACTATCAAGCAGACAGAGTTAGATTTATCGTGCAACGTTCGACCACAATCCTTTCCAGTATTTTAGCGATTGTACTTATTTTCCTCCCATCTTGCATACAGAAACCCGCGACACCAAAAAATCATCTATTCATTTTGTCTGGGCAATCGAATACTCGAGGGATGGGATCGATCGGGGAATTGTCTGATGATTACAAGGTGTTTGACCGCTGCTTTATTTGGGCCGAGGAAAAGTTCACTAAAATAGTCGTAGGCGAAACTAAAATTAGTCATTACCCATCCCAATTTGGCCCCGAAGTATCTTTCTGCAAGACCATGCAAGACGCCGATGCCACTGATCGCAAAATTTACATTATCAAATATTCAGCGAGCGGAACAGGTCTCCATCCCAATTCAAGCAAGATATCGTTTTATCCCTATCAAAACGAAAACAAAAAAGCTGGTTCAGCCTTCGTCCGCTTAGTCAACACTTCAAAAAATGCAATGAAACATCTGAACAACGAAAACATTCCATTTAGCTTGTCTGGATTTATTTGGATACATGGCGAACAGGATAGCAAAGACCCTAGTTTTGCCCTTGATTATCAGCAAAACTTAATGGGTTTAATTGAGGAACTAAACAAGGAGTTAGACTTCGACGCTACCAAGATTGTTCTCCCTTTGCCGCTTCCCAATTCAGATATTCAGTCCGAATTCCCCGAACGTGAAACCGTGCGAAACGCGTTTAAACTCGCAACCGAAGAACTTGTACAAAAGGGTTTCGATGTAAGCCTCCTTGAAACTGATGATGTTACGACATTGAAAGACAATCTTCACTATAATACAAACGGCCAAATTATACTCGGTGAGAAAATAGCAAAGGTTTTCACAAATGAATGACACAGTTAAATTGGAAGAGACCAACTTAGCGGATAATTCCTTTGGCTTCCTCAGCAAAATCGAAGAGGGATTTGCGAGTTTTTCACCAATAAAAACAATAGGGTGTTTATTCCTGCTAATGTTTTTATCTTTTGGCGCATTCGATCCATTGGCAACATTTGGTGACGACTACTTAACCGTTCTCGATGGATTGCACATGGAATATAAAGGCTATGAATTGGGTCGATGGGGCGTTGTCCTTCTTTGGAACCTCTTTGCTGAAAATTCATTCTTTGCGCCCTTTTCTTTGTATATAGGCATGTTTTTTGTCGCTTCCGCTGGATATCTTTTGACAGAGATTTTCGACATTGACCGTGTATTCGAAAAATTATTATTCGCAGGTTTGTTCGTAACGACGCCATTTTTATTGGATATTATTTCTTTAAAAATGCGCCATATCACTACCACAAGCGCCGTATTATTACCCGTACTCGCGGCGTATCTATTTTACCGGAGAAAGAACCATTCACTATTGTCTTATCTAGGGGTCGCGGTTCCAATTGTTCTGACGTTATCTATTTATCCTTCGAATATATCGATCTTACTTTTAATCATAATGGCCAAAGAGTCGCTAGAACTCCTGGAGCAAGGCGTTTTCGATTGGAAGAAATATGGCAAGATTATTGGATTTATTTTCGCAGGCCTAATTCTTTATCTTGGCAGTTTGTTCGCTCTAAAACTTACGGGAAATGCCGCTACCGGCGGTGCGAATGCTTACTCTATATCAAAAGGAAACGTGAACTCCCTCTCAACCTTATTTTCGTCAATGAAAGAGACGTATGAAATCTTCTTCAACTACTTGCTGTTTAAAAATGAATCCATCCCACTACTTTATTCTTGGGGCATCGCAGCAATCAGTGCCCTCGCCATCATTTCGGTCCTTATGGGCTCTCACTTAAAAGCATTAGGAAAAGTTCTTTTCCTCATTGCAATTGCTTTGTTTCCGCTTGTTGCTTTGGGCATTACCATTCCCAAAATATCATGGCCCCACAGATATTCGCTCTATCTGCCTTATGCGTTGATCCCAGTTTTACTGGGATTGATGACATTGAAAATCACAAAAAACCGCAGTTCGAAGTTACGCTTAGTCACGAAATCTCTGGCCTTCGCCTGCCTGATCATGATTGTGATCAGTAATGCTGTGAATGTATATGCATCAAACCTGCAGTGGCAACAAACTTTGCTCTATGGCAACAGAGTTTTAGCTCAGATTGAAAACACCGAAACATATGTGGACAACCGGCGACGCAAGAAAGTCACACAAATAGAAACTTTTCAGATAAAAGCGGGCAAACCAAAATTATCGGCATTTGACCGAAAAATTGGTACTTCTCTCCATGCCTGTAATCTCATGAACAATTGTCAGAGATTTCGGATAAGCGCTTTACTTAACCGGATTAAAGGGCGGGCAGATTTTGGCGGGTATGATATGTATAAAAGCCCAAACAAATTTGCTGTTCCCCCCAAAGAGTTACCTGATCAGCTAATCTCTGAAAAAGATGGACGAATTATCGTCGTTATCCATTAATTAGTTCTTCGGACTCAATCGCACAATTTTGCGGGGTAGGGCCACATAAATGGCCCCGTCTGGGCCGGTTGTGACGTCCCGGATGCGGCCTTTATCCTTGAGAATTTCCACTTCCCCCACATATTTATCGCCGTCGACCTGGATGAGACGCAGAGATTGAAAGGCCAATGATCCGGCCAACAAACGACCCTTCCATTGGGGGAACAAATCGCCGGTATAAACATCGAGACCGCAGGCGGCGATGGATGGCGTCCACTGACTTACCGGTTGCGCCATGCCCGGTAGAGCCTGATGCTCGGTCAGGATTGTTCCGTTATAATTGATCCCGTACGAGATTTCCGGCCAGCCATAATTAACGCCGGACTGGATAACGTTGAGCTCATCTCCGCCTTTGGGACCATGCTCGGTTTCCCACAAAACGCCTGTCTCAGGATGCCAGACCAGTCCTTGCGGATTGCGGTTTCCATAGCTGTAGATCGTCGGATATTTAGCATCCAGAAATGGATTATCCTGCGGGATAGACCCGTCGCGATTGATGCGGTGGATTTTTCCATTGGGTCTGTCCCGATCCTGGGCTTGTTTCTTGGGCCCGCGATCCCCAATAGAGAAAAAGATATGCCCCTTGTCATCAAAGGTAATCCGGCTGCCGAAATGAAAACCGGTATCGAGGTATTCTTCCGTCTGAGCCTGAAATAAGGATTCTTCTTCTGTCCATTGATTATTCGCGATTTTTCCGCGAATGAGCTTGGTCATGGACGGGCCCGATGTCCCTTCTAATGGGTGAGAAAATGTCAGATAAACCCATTTATTTTGCGCGTAGTCTGGGTCTGTTGCCACGTCCAGAAGGCCGCCTTGGCGCCCATTATTGACCGCCGGGATTCCCGAGATTTCAGAGACTATCCAGCCGCCTACAAGTTCATCAGATTTTTGCGCAAGTTTAAGCGTGCCCTTTTTCTCGGTGATTAGAACATCATCCCCAACAAAGTGAATACCCCATGGCTCATCCAGATCCGTGATGTAGTCCGTGACTTGCAACTGGGCTTGGATATTGTCGACCTTATCAATGGCCGGAATAAGCGCAGGGCTTGCCTCGTCTTCAGTGTGCCCAGCTGATTGCTGTTGATTTTCCCCGGCCGGCACCCCTGATGTGGCGCCGGACTTTATATAGACAACTAAATCTTCGATCTCTGCGGCGCTTAATCCGTCTGCAAATCCTGGCATGCCTGCCGCCTCAATGCCTTGCGTGATGTTTTCACGAATCGACGCGAGATCAGAGCCATGAGCCCATTCATCATCAAACAAACTCGGCGCGCTTCCGCCTTGTTGCCCGACGCCATGGCAAGAGGCGCAATATTCAGCATAGATATCTTTACTGTTATCCGCGGCACCTGCCGTGCAGGCCGACAGCATTAAAAAGGAAAGAGAGGTCAGTAATACAGGTTTCATCCGGACACATTACGGCGAGATTTCTATCCTGTCACGCGTAGGAAATTGACTTATATGTGATTAATTCGCACATTCGCCTCCGTTCGGGATAAAAAGACCGAGATAAATATAAGAGGGAATGCATGATGAAGTCCATATTGACGGCTGGAACAGCAATTTTAGGTCTCAGCTTGTCTTGTAATGCCCAGAGCCATAACATCGCACCGCCTTCCGAAGTCCTTGGGATTTACGAGGTTGCAGAGGCCCCTTCCGCCGAGCGCATCTATAATGATATTGCCAAATTAGTCAGTTTTGGGACCCGGCACACATTATCGGAAACACAAAGCGATCAGCGCGGTATCGGCGCGGCCCGTCGCTGGATTTTTTCTGAATTTGAAAAGATCTCCGAAGAATGCGGCGGCTGCTTGGAGGTTATTTTTGTTTCCGACACAATCGAAGGCGAAACCCGAATTCCCGAGCCGACCGAAGTCATGAGCGTCCTTGCAATTCAGCGCGGTACGACTGATCCCAACCGTTACGTGATGATGAGCGGAGATATTGATAGCCGGATTACCGATCCTCTAAATGGTGAAGACCTCAGCCCAGGCGCCAATGATAATGCATCCGGTATGGCCGGCGTGATCGAAGCGGCGCGCATTCTCTCTCAGCAGGAATTCGCCGGGTCCATCATTTACGCTGGCTTATCGGGCGAGGAACAAGGCCTGTTCGGCGGCAAGATCGTCGCGCAATACGCCCTGGATGAAGGCTGGGAAATCAAAGGTGTCCTCAATAACGACATGATTTCCAACATTTCGGGCATAGACGGGGTTATCGACAATTCCACCGTCCGGGTCTTTTCCGAGGGCACGCGCGCAACAGAAACGCCGGAAGAAGCCCGATTGCGCCGCTTTACGGGCGGCGAAGTGGACAGTCCGTCCCGCAATCTTGCTCGCTATGTCAAGAAGATGGCTGATCGTTACATGACCAACCTAGATGTGATGATGGTCTATCGTCTGGACCGTTATCGCCGCGGTGGTCATCATCGTCCGTTTAATGACGTGGGCATGCCAGGCGTGCGGATTATGGAAACCCATGAGCACTATGATCGCCAGCATCAGGATTTGCGCACGGAAAATGACGTAGAATATGGCGATACACTGGACGGTGTTGACGCTGATTACGCAGCCAAATTAACCGCGCTCAATGCCATCACACTTGCTGGTATGGCGGGGGCGCCGCCCTTCCCCGCTGAGGTCGAGGCTAGCGGGGCCGTTTCCCCGTCCGCAAAACTAGAGTGGAAAACGCCAAACAACGCCGATAATCTCGCCGGATACCGCGTCCACTGGCGTCTGACCACGGAACCGGAATGGACCCATTCCCGCTATGTGGGCAAGGTCAATGAATGGACCTTCAAAAATCTGGTGATCGATAATTACTATTTTGGCGTTTCGGCTGTCTCTTTAGACGGGCACGAGACCCCCGTCGTCTTTCCGGGGCCCGCCGGACGGTTCTAACCTATTTATTTTTTCGCCTCTCAGGCGAAGTTGAATGACAATATTCACGACCTTGCTAATCAAGGCGCAAAGGGAGATTCACCATGAATTCAACGCGCAAGACATTGCTGGGCGGCGTCGCCGCACTAGCCTTTGCTTTCACACTCGGGGCTTATACGACGGCAGACAAATTCCCGTTTGACGGGGCCGAAGCCGCCGCTCATCCGCACAAGAACTGGCCAAAAAAGAAAGATGCGGCAAAAAAAGAAGCCGCCAAGAAAGCCGAGGCTAAAAAGGAACGGTCTAAAAAGGCCTATGGTAGCGATTCTTATGGTAGCGACTCACACCCGGACAAATCCTATGGGAGTGCTCATCCCGAAAAAGACAAAAAGGAAGAGAAGAGCAAAAAGGCTGAAAGTAAAAAGGCGCCTAAACCTTCGCCTAAACCTTCATTGAATGATTTTAAAACGAAGAAGCCTAAAACCTTAAAAGAAATCGCCGAAGCGGTTGCGGCCGAAGATGCCAAAGACGCCGAAAAGACCGATGAAAAATGGGACGTGAATAATCCGCCGGGCGACAGTCTGTCGGTCTCCATTGATGTGGACGAAGGCACATGGATGAGCCTGGATGTCAGCCCTGATGGAAAAACAATCGCCTTTGATTTGCTCGGTGACATCTACACCATGCCGGCAAGCGGCGGAACCGCCACCAATCTCACATCGGACATGGCCTGGGATATGCAGCCGCGCTTTTCACCTGACGGCGAGCAGATTGCGTTTACGTCTGACCGCGCAGGCGGTGACAATATTTGGGTCATGGACCTGGACGGCGAAAACAAGACACAGGTCACCAAGGAAAGCTTTCGTCTGACCAATAACGCAACCTGGAGCCCAGATGGTCGTTTCATTGCGGCGAAAAAACACTTCACCACGTCTCGCTCTTTGGGAACCGGAGAAATCTGGCTTTACCATCCAACGGGCGGCTCTGGGGTCAAACTCGTTAAACGCCCCTCGGAAAGCCACCAGAAAGAACTGGGCGAGCCTATATTCTCGCCAGATGGACGCTATGTCTATTACACCATGAACACCACACCGGGCAGCACATTCATCTATGCCCAGGATTCCAACACGCAGCTTTTCCAGATCAAGCGCTATGATATGGAAACGGGCGATATTGTGACCGCAGCTGGCGGCGCAGGCGGCGCGGTGCGTCCGACCCCGTCGCCGGACGGCAAACATCTGGCGTTTGTCAAACGCGAGCGCATGCAATCCATGCTGTATTTGAAAGATCTGGTCAGCGGAAAAGAAACCCGTATTTATGACAAACTTGATCGCGACATGCAGGAAACCTGGGGGGTTCAGGGCATGTATCCAAATATGGATTGGTCGCCGGATTCCCGTCATCTCTATTTCTGGGCTGGCGGCAAGATCAACCGTTTGGACATTGAGTCCGGCCGCTCTGAGGTTATCGAGTTTCGCGTCAGTGATGAACGCGAAGTGCGGTCCGTACCCAGACCCAAAGTCGAAGTTGCGCCGGATACATTCGTCACCAACATGCCCCGTTATGCGCAGGTTTCGCCCAGCGGGGAAAAGGTCGTCTTTGAGAGCTTGGGCAAGCTTTACGTCCAATCCATGGATGGAACGCCAAAGCGCCTGACACGCCTGCCGGATAATGTCCGTGAATATGACCCAAATTGGTCCCGCGACGGACGATCATTGACCTTTGTCTCTTGGAGCGATGAAGGTCTTGGCACGATCCACAAAATCAATGCCTCTGGCGGCGGTCTAAAAGACCTCACACAACAGCCCGGACACTACCGACGTCCAGCTATGACGCCCGATGGTGACTTCGTTGTCTACGAAAAAGATAGTGGCGGCTTCCTGACGTCCGATGAATGGTCCGGCGAAACCGGTCTGCATATTCTGGCTGTTGGAGACGATAAACCCCAGCTCATCAGACGATCTGGCTCTGGCGCGCATTTCGGCCCGGACAGCCTGCGGATTTTCTTCACAGACAATAAGGACGGCGCCAGTGCTCTCATCAGCACCAATCTTTTGGGCGACGATGAGCGCGTACACGCCTCGTCTAAAATGGCGCAAGGTTTCCATATATCGCCAAACGGAGAAACCATTGCCTTTCGTGAAAACTACAACCTGTTTGCCATGCCAGCTTTGATGGGACCGCAAAACATTGCGGCCGGGCCCAAATCATACGCCCTGCCCGTCAAAAAACTCTCGACCAATGGCTCCACCTATCCCAGCTGGAACAAAGATGGCTCGAGCCTTTACTGGACCATGGGCCCCGCTCTGTATGAGGCCTCCATCGAAGACGCGTTCGAAGATGAAGACTTTGAGCAGGTTGAGATTGCTAATCTGTCGCGCGAAGTCGAGGCCGATAAGCCAGACGGCATGGTCGCCCTGACCAATGCCCACATCATTACCATGTCCGACAAAGACGGCGGCGTCATTGAAAGCGGGACAATTCTGATCAACGGCGACCGTATCGAAGCGGTCGGTGACGATGTGGAAATTCCGGGCGCAGCTGAGGTTGTGGATATGGAAGGCCGGACAATTATACCGGGCTTGATCGATGCCCACGCCCACGGCCCTCAAGGGGTCAGCGACATGACACCTGAGCAAAACTGGAAGACGGTTGCCCATCTGGCCCTTGGGGTGACAACGATATTTGATCCGTCTTCGCGGGCCAATGCTATCTTTCCGGCCGCAGAGATGCAAAAGGCGGGCAAGCTCTTAGCGCCTCGGACCTATTCGACAGGGGAAGTTATCTATGGGGCCAAAGCGCCAGGTTTCTTTGCCTCTATTGATAATGAAGACGATGCGGCCGAGCACGTTAATCGCCTGAATATCCAAGGCGCGCACGGCGTGAAAAATTACAATCAGCCGCGCCGGGATCAGCGCCAACAGGTCACTCAGGCCGCTCGTGATCTGAACACGCTGGTGGTGCCGGAAGGTGGATCGCTTTATCACATGGATATGTCACTGGTTGTCGATGGGAACTCATCCATCGAACACAACATCCCGACCGGCGATATTTACGATGACGTTATCCAGCTCATGAGCCAGACCGAGACGGCCTATGTGCCGACCTTGGTCGTGACCTATGGCGGTATTCGCGGGAAGAACTACTATTTGCAGCAAAGCAATGTGTGGGAACATCCGATCCTGTCCAAGCACGTACCGCCGCGTCAACTGCAAGCTGACACGGTTCGTCGTCAAATGGCCCCTGAAGAGGATTACGCCGATGATGACGCCGCCGCCGGCGCGAAAAAGCTCATGGATGCGGGCGTACTGGTGACTATCGGAGCCCATGGTGAGCGTGAAGGTCTCGCCGCCCACTGGGAAATGTGGTCCTTTGCCCGCGGCGGTATGAGCCCGGTTCAAGCCCTGCAAACGGCCACAGTTGATCCGGCGAAACATCTAGGCTTCTGGGAGGATATTGGCTCTCTGGAAGAAGGTAAGCTCGCCGACTTGGTCATTCTCAACGAAAATCCGCTCGAGGATATCTACAATACGGATGACATTGAAATGGTCATGCAAGGCGGACGTCTTTATGATGCCAAGACCATGGATGAACAGGTCACCGGCGATTCTAAACGTCTCCCTTATTGGTGGGAAGAATAGCCTAGCGACCGAATAATCGGCCTCGTTCTGTCACGTAAACGATGACGAGCGAGGCCAATCCAAATATAAGGAACGCCCAAAGCACAGGCTCTGCCGTCCCGTCATATTGGCGGGCCGCTAGAAACCCGAACACAGTGGCAATACCTGTTGTCGCAAAACCGTATGCGGCGCTGGCACTGCCGGCATCATCTCCGTGGGGCTCCATGGCTAAGGCATTGAAGTTCGCCCCCAACATCCCGAAACACCCCATGGACAAGGCCAGCAAGATATAGATCGGCGCAAAAGCCTCGCCGTAAAAGGTCGCAATCAAAACATTCAAAGCAGACAAGGCAACAAAGGCTAGCACCGTAAAATGGCTAATCCGTTCCATGCCATAGCGCTCAACAAGCTTGGAATTGGCAAAACTGATAATGGCCATGGTCCCGGCAATCCCGGCAAACCAGTAAGCGAAACGATCCCCGCGATGAAACACGTCATGGAATAGCTGTTCCGACGCCCCCAAAAAGGTAAATAGCGAGCCATAGATGACGCCGCTGGCTATCAGGTATCCAGTTGTCGCCCTGACTTTTAGCACACGTCCATAAGCTTGGAAAAATTTGGCAAAATTCAAGGGGCGACGTTTGGCTTTAGGCAATGTTTCCGGCAATCGGAATATAACCCATATCAGATTTAAAATCCCGAGAACCACCAAAACCGCGAACGTCCACCGCCAATTATACACCATGACCTGAGCCCCCAAAATGGGCGCAATGATGGGAACAATCATAAACACGGTCATAATCAATGACATAACTGAAGCCATGCCGCGGCCCCCCAAAAGGTCTCGAACAATCGCGACGGCAATCACCCGAACCCCGCCAGAAATGATCCCCTGGACAAATCTCAGGAAAATCAAAAACCAAAAACTGGTTGCGATCGTGCACAAAAAGCTCAGCAAAATGAAAATAACCAGGCCAAGCTTTAGCAGCCCAACCCGTCCGAACCGATCAGAAAGCGGGCCGAAAATAAGCTGCGGAACACTAAACCCCGCAAGGTAAGAATATATTATAAGCTGTTGATTATTAACGTTTTTTAGCTGGAAGTGATCCGCGATAATCCCGAGCGCCGGTAACATTGTATCAATGGCAGCCGCATTCATCGCCAAGAGTGAAGCCATCAAAGCTACAAACTCCCAACGCGGCATAGGCAATACAGCCTGCGGATTTTGTCCGGTACGCGCCATAAGTCGAACGGCGCTATAGAGTTTCAAGAAGACTTACAAGAGAAAGATTAGTTCAATGTCGTTTTGTGAACGTTTCCGTCTTTCATCACAAAAGCAACGGTTTTCATAATGTCGATGTTTTCAAGCGGATCTTCATCAAGCGCGATTATGTCGGCATATTTTCCCGGCTCTAGGGATCCGACCTTGTCGGACCATCCGAATAAATCCGCATTATTGATGGTCGAGGCCTGAATAGATTGAAGCGGCGTCATACCCCATTTGACCATGTAAGCAAATTGATGGCCGTTTTGGCCGTGAGGATAAACAGCGGCATCTGATCCAAACGCCATTTTAGCACCGGCTTTGACGGCCCGGCGGAAGCTTTCTCTTTGTATCTTGCCGACGACCCGTTCCTTGTCCAGGCTCTCTTCGAGCATGCCGGCCTTCTTCCCTTCCGACAAAATGTAATCCGAGTTATAGACATCCATGGACAGATATACGCCCTTGTCCTTGGCCATCCGGATACCCGCGTCTGTAATAAAGCTAGAGTGTTCGATAGAGTCGACACCGGCCTTGATGGCTGTTTCGATCCCCTTGGCGCCATGGGCATGGGCCGCGACTTTCATGCCGGCCAGGTGCGCTTCTTCTACAATGGCTTTCATTTCTTCGAAGGAGAACTGCTGCGCGCCTACATCAGTACCCTTAGACAAGACGCCACCGGTTGCGCAGAACTTAATCAGGTTCGCGCCGTATTTCTTGTTCTCCCGGACTTTTGCTCGCAGCGCCCAAGGGCCATCGGCCACACCGTCGCCCTTTGCTTGATACTCGGCCGGAAGGAGGTTGTTGTCACAGTGACCC
>CALDSY010000032.1 GCA_937924355.1 uncultured Caulobacterales bacterium | reverse complement strand
TAATGGCGGAGACGAAGGGATTCGAACCCTCGATACCCTTTTGAGGTATACTCCCTTAGCAGGGGAGCGCCTTCGACCACTCGGCCACGTCTCCGTCGCCGCCAATGCCCGTTTTGGAACGGCTTTGCAAGTCCTTTGGTCAATAAAAAATTTGCGTCTGAGCTGTCCGCCCCCTAGAAGCCTTAAGAAATCGATTTAGCGCCCGGGGGAAGCCGCCTTGATTCCAGTTGTCACGCAAAAAATTCTTGAACTCTTGGCGCAGGTTATTGTGGCCGATGGCCATATTTACGAGACCGAGCTGCAGGCTTTTGCTAATTGTGCCGGGGACATTCCGCTCCTTGATAATCAAGGCAATCGCATTTCCAATGACTTTGTCAAAGGTTGGTTCGAGGCCCATTCCGGCCAGATTAGCGCCTTCCGCGCTAGTGACAATTCCGATGTGGATTTGACCCGGTTAATTCTGAGCTTGGCGGATTATCCGGACAAACAGGCCGTGGTGGACGCGCTCATAAAAATTAGCCGATCAGACGGAGATGAGCATCTCGAAGAGAAGCTCTTAATCTCTATCGTGAAATCCTATTGGCAATATGACGGGCTGGATGCCCCCGGCTCGACTATCGGCGCTTAATCATCGGACCAGATCTTATCCCACCAATCGGATTTGCCTTTTTCTTTTTCCTTTCGGGATTTTAGGAATCCACCCGTGCCCGACTCGTCGATCAGGGTGCGGATATGGCCTGTGCTCCAACCGGTCAGATTGGCCAGGGTCTTGATTTCCTTTTCTTTACGCGTGTTGACGCGCTCGACATAATCCTCCGCCTCGGGGCAGTTCATTTCCCCCTCATAAGCATGGCGAAGAATATACCTGCCTTGAAAGTTCCCGCGGTCACCCGTGGTTTTAAATTTCAGGTCCTCAGGAAAGGACTCGGCGTCATAACGCACATGCAGACGGGTTACATAGACGTCTTTGGCCATGGATTTACCGCCTCGTCTGGGCATAGGCCGGATATCATCCTCCCGGTCATTGAGCCAGAACACGCCCAGCTCGCGCAGCTGATCATCGGATAACGGATCGGCAGCGCAAGGGTCGCACCAGTTCATATCCCAAGCATATTCCATAAACACACCGTGGCCGCCTTCGCGTTTGGCAGAGGTTTTATACATATCCCGGTAGAAATCACCGAACTGGTCTTTGACAAATACCGGCACTTCCTTGTCGGACGGGATTTTGTGGGTCCGGTAATTAGTGGTCTCCACCTTGCCTTTGCGGGTCAGGGCATAAACGAACAGATCCTGCGTGCCTTTGGCGTTCACCGTACCCAGCCGGATGGGGAGCATGAACTTTGGGCTCTCATAAGCGACCGCGATGGGGCGCAGCATCTCGCCGCCCATATCGGCCTTTTTCTCGAGGTTCACTTTGGCCACAAAGAATTTCATGTCCTGTTTGATATAACTGCCCAGCGTGCGCTCCGCCCCGTCCGGAATTTTATAGCCGTTTTCGGTGAGCCAGGATTGCAGGCCGTCGCTTTCTTTGGCGGAGAGGATGAGAATATCGTATTCGCCGACCGAGAAGGTTTCTTCGATAGTGACGCCCAAAGCCTGATCCCGGGCGGTGTCAGCCTGGGCTGATTCCATCATGACCGGGGCAGATGCCGAAAACCTCTTGAGGCGATGACGCATTTCACAGGGGTTTTCATCGAAATATTCAACAAGTCGGGGCGCTGTATAGGCATCGAGATGATCGAGCAGTGAGCTATCAGAAACATGGACTTGCTCTTTTTTGATGACGGTCGGGACCGGGATGACCATGGCAAACTCCGTAGGATCGCCAATATAGTCATTGGCCATGGTAATGACGGTGCGGTCGCCGTCCCGGACAAGTGCTACTTTCGAGCTCTGATTAAACAGATCCGTATCAGCCTTGGCCACATAGAAACCGCAAAAAGCATTGGCACTGGGCGCAAAACTCAGGCTTGCCGCGACGAGGGCACTACTCAGCAGGTATTTGGACAGTTTCATAAGTGTCTCCTTTTCGAGAGGATTGAAATTTGGGAAATAGGGTCGGCCATTGATACAGCTCGTCCTGAAAAATCCGGTCAAAGAGCGGCACCGTCGGAGCTGTTAGAATAAGCGCGAGAATAATGCCGGCAGAATTATAAAAGCCGAACTGAATGGTAAATCCGACAGCGGCGACCAGGGCGGCATACACGACGCGGCCTATACGGGCATTGGGCGTAGTCTTGGGATCGGAAATCATGAAAAACGTAAAGATCAGCAACGCGCCATTTTGGAGCTGATGGGCCGGGATGGTCAGCGGATCGCCGAGCCAAAGCGCGCGCCCCAAAATCAAGGCGGCGTAAAACCCTAGAAATGAAAGGCTCACATCCCACCGCTTGGCCTTGCCGGTGACGACACCGCCCAGACCGGCTAATAATATGGCGAAAATCGGGGCCGTCCCCCACTGACCCGGAGAAATCCAGGCCCCCGAAAAAAGCAGGGCCACGACAACCAGGCCGAAATTGGCCGGATTAAATAGATGTTTGCCCTGGAAGCGGATCAGATATTTCGAACTGATCGCCAGAACCGCCGCCGCAATGGACAGCCATACGGACCCGGTCCTCAGCAGAATTGTCAGGGACAAAGCGGAAATCAAGGGGCTGCGCGGGTCAAATGGGCGTCCCGTTATTTTGTCGGCTATAAATTGCGTCGTCAGGGCCGATCCAAGGCAGGCCATGACATGCCAAGCCGGCAGGGCAAAGGCAAAATGAAACACACCGAGCAGAATCAGCGAGCCAAGCACGCCAATCTGGTAATGGCGCGGGTCCTTCAGCAGGTAGGACAGAATGGATTTCTTTTCACTTTGTGTGATCATCTTACCTAGTTAGACGAAGCTCGATCTCCGATCCTTGGAAGGTTGTCGAAATTATCTGCAATTAATTCGTCATATCTGTAGAATTATGAGAAATTATGTGTTACCGCGTATTTGATAACAAAAATAACATGAACCGAACCCATCACGTGCACATGAATTTTTCTACATTTTCTGTTAAGGGGCCTTTGAGTTTGCCCTTTACATCCCTAAATTAACGTCATGAAGAAACTGACTTTATCTTTCCTTGGATCATTGATGGCGCTCGGCCTGATCCCGGCAACGCAGGCGCAGTCCCCATTATGGATGCCTGAAAGCGACAATATGCGGGTGGTTCCGCAAAACCAAACCCAGGTTCAATTGTCTTATGCGCCGGTGGTCAAAGAAACCGCGCCGGCCGTCGTGAACGTGTTCACATCCAAGACCATCATCCGCCGGACCCGCAGCAGCTTTTTTGATGAAATGTTCGGGTTTCAACGGGCGCCGCGGGAGCGGATGGAAAACTCTCTGGGTTCTGGGGTCATTGTTCGCTCCAACGGAATTGTCGTTACCAATGCGCATGTGGTGGACGGCGCGGACGAGCTCAAAGTGGTCTTGAACGATCGCCGCGAATTTGAAGCCGAAATTATCGCGCAGGATGACCAGATCGATCTGGCGATCCTGAAACTCGATACTAAGGGTGAAACCTTGCCGACCTTACCCATTTTATCATCTGACGATTTGCAGGTGGGCGATATTGTCTTGGCTATCGGAAATCCATTTGGGGTGGGTCAGACCGTCACCAGCGGAATTATTTCGGCTTTGGGCCGAACCAATGTGGCGGACTTCTCTGCTTTTACCCAGACAGATGCAGCCATCAATCCCGGGAATTCCGGCGGCGCCTTAGTTAATCTCAATGGTGAACTCGTCGGCGTAAATACGCAAATCGCCTCTCGCTCTGGCGGCTCTAACGGTGTTGGTTTCGCGATACCGGCGGAATTAGTATCCCGCGCCATCGAAAGTACGTTGACCGAAGGTAAGATTGTCCGGCCCTGGTTAGGGGCCCGGACCAATGGGGTCGATAGCGCGCTGGCGGCCTCGGTCGGATTGGACCGCGCTCGCGGATCTATCATTTCCGAAGTTTATCCTGACGGCCCAGCCGACAAGGCAGGCCTGCGAGAACGGGATGTGATTTTATCATTGGCCGGTACAGACGTATTTGACGAGGCCGGATTGAACTTTAAACTGGCGACGCTCGCCAAAGGTAGTCAGGTCGACGCTAAGATCTGGCGCGATGGCCGGGAGCAAATCCTGAAAGTGACGGCGGATGTACCGGTGGAAAGCCCCCGCCGCGACGAACGCTACCTTGAAGGTGTACATCCGCTTGACGGGGCCACCGTCGTCAACATGTCACCTGCCTTGGCCGAAGAGCTGGGACTGGATCCTTATTTGACCGGGGTCATGGTTTTATCTGTCGAACGGGGCAGCGCGGCGCGGAGTAACCGTTTCCAGCCGGGCATGTTCGTGGTCGACATTAATGACAAGGACGTGTTCACGACCCGCCAACTGGAGCAGCTGCTGACGTCTGAATCCGCGAAGGACTCGACGAGTTGGGGGGTTTCCGTTGCCAGAGGGGGCCGCCTTTACAACGTGCCTGTTCGATATCTGCCGCGCGCAAATTAGACCTATCCACATTGCCGCATCAGGAGATTCGTCTTAGGGTCACGCCATGAGCGATTTCATTGGTGTTTATGACGGCATATTATCTGCCGAGTATTGTCAAATCCTGATGGCGAAGTTTGACCAAGACAAGCGCGCCGCTGCCGGCGTGACCGGTCAAGGTATCGACAAAGCCAAAAAGGACAGCCTCGATATTACTCTGGACCAATTTCCAGACTGGCATGAGGACCTTGGGAAAATCCATCAAGCCACGATCAATGGTCTCATGCGCTATGCCCGGGACTACCCGCATCTGGTTGTTGGGGCGGTGGCTTTAACGTGGCAGCCGCCCAATGCCAGCGCGCCCCGAACGATTCGCGCCGAAGATCTCGCGGATATGGATGATGCGCTTCTGTTTCGGTTTATCAACACTATCTTTCGAACCGGGACCACCAATCTGCAAAAATATAACAAGGGCTCTGGCGGTTATCACCACTGGCACAGTGAGCATTTCCCCAGTCCGCACGATCCGGGGAATGCGTCGCTCCACCGTGTGCTCTTATGGATGTATTATCTCAATGACGTGCCCGAGGGCGGCGGGACGCGCTTTTATTATCAAGATAAAACCATTGCGCCCAAACAAGGCACACTGGTCATCGCCCCAGCAAGCTTTACCCATACGCACCGCGGCGACATTCCTGTTTCGAATGACAAATACATTCTAACGTCCTGGATCATGTGGCAAGACCGTCAGGCGTTATACGGACAAGCCGGGTGAGTGATCTCTTCCAAAGCGCAGGCCTGGAAAATGACGCGCCGCGTCCTTTGGCTGACCGCTTAAGGCCTCAAAAACTCGAAGATGTTGTGGGGCAAGATCATTTGATCGCGCCGGACGCGCCTTTGGGCCGCATGCTGGGCAGCGGACGGATCGCTTCCATGATTTTATGGGGGCCTCCGGGTGTGGGCAAAACCACGATTGCAAGGCTGGTTGCCGATCACGCGGATATGGCGTTCGTTCAGCTCTCTGCCGTGTTTTCCGGCGTCAAAGATTTGCGCGAAGCCTTCGCGGCGGCCAAAGCGCGAAGAGCGACAGGGCGCGGCACGCTTTTATTTGTCGATGAAATCCACCGGTTTAACCGGGCCCAGCAAGACGGGTTTCTGCCTTATGTGGAAGAAGGCGTTGTGACCTTGATTGGGGCAACAACTGAAAATCCTAGTTTCGAGCTCAATTCCGCCCTGCTGTCCCGGTCTCAGGTTTTTGTTCTCAAGCGACTATCCGATGAGGCCATGGATATGATGCTCAATAAGGCGGCCACGGAAATGGATATGCCACTGCCCGTGACTGAGGCGGGACGCGCTGCCCTGATTAATTTTGCCGATGGGGATGGTCGATATCTCTTGAATCTCGCCGAGGAGATTTTCGCAATCGCGCCGGAAACACCACTGGACGGGACAGGCGTTGCGGCTGTTTTGCAAAAACGCGCGCCCGCATATGACAAGGGACAGGACGCCCACTACAATCTCATTAGCGCATTGCACAAATCGATCCGGGGATCAGATCCGGATGCAGCCCTGTATTGGCTAGCCCGCATGCTCGACGGGGGCGAAGACCCGCTTTATATCGCCCGGCGACTGATTAGGCTTGCCAGTGAAGATATTGGTTTGGCGGACCCGTTAGCCTTGATGATCGCCAATGAAGCCATGAATACTTACCGGTTTTTGGGCTCTCCAGAAGGAGAGCTGGCCATCGCCCATGCTGTGGTGCACATGGCGACCGCGCCTAAATCCAACGCGGTCTACGTGGCCTTCAAGTCAGCC